>CAYGYI010000088.1:0-7310 GCA_964354055.1 uncultured Candidatus Bathyarchaeia archaeon
TGAAGGGCGCGAAGCTAGTTTACATAGGCATTCACAATAATGTGTGCAACTCGCTTGTGGAGGGCTGCACCAAAACAGGCGTCAACCTCACCACAGTAACGCCGTTATTCAACGAGCCCACACAAGATGAGGAGCTGCTGCAGGAGGCCAAGAAGACAGGCCTGTGGCAAACCACGACCGACGTGAAAGCCGCAGTCAAAGACGCCGACTTCGTGTATACAGACACTTGGATAGACATGGAATTCTTCACCGACCCCAAATTCGCAACAGAGAAGGAGAAACGCGTCAAGCTGATGATGCCCTACCAAGTAAACAAAGAGCTACTGAAAGGCAGCAACGCCTACGTCATGCACGATATGCCCATCCACCGAGGCTACGAGATCACCGCCGACGCCATCGAAAACCCCAAATCAATCATCTATGAACAGGCAGAAAACAGACTGTACTCGGCGAAGACGATAATATTGAAACTGTTAGGCAAGTACTAGCCAGCTTGCTTACTCGATTATTTTTCTGAAGCTCACCGAGGCGATAGTGAACATTACCACGTCGAATATGGCTATGGCCACTATGTCGATTAGGAGGCCTGAGAGGTTGCCGGTGATCAGGAGGCCTCTCACGGCGTCCACCACGTAGCTCATGGGGTTCACGGCTGAGAAGTATTTCAAGGCGTCAGGCATCATCTCAACGGGGTATAGGGCGTTGCTGGCGAAGAATAGCGGCATGATTATGGCTTGGCCTATGCCCATGAATCGTTCTCGGGTTTTCATGAATGAAGCCACGAAGATGGATATTGCGGCGAAGCCTCCTGAAGAAAAGAAGATTATCACCATCGCAAGTGCGAAATAGCCTGCGTCAGGCACGAATCTGACGCCTATCAGCAGCGCCACAGGCACAATTATGAGAGCCTGAAATATGGCGCGGATGCCCGACGCCATGGAGCGACCTATAACCGTGGCGTACCGCGAGGCAGGCGTCACCAAAAGCTTCTTCAAAATTCCTGAATCCCTCTCCCAAACCATCATCAAACCGTAGAAGATGCACAGAAACGTCGTGGATTGAATCATTACGCCAGGCGTAATGAAATCTGTGTAGGGGATGCCTCCTGTGGGGATAGCTCTCACAGAACTCATGACTGGCCCGAAAACGACAATCCACAGGATCGGCTGAACCGCTCTGAAATAGAGCTCCGTCCTATCATGTCTCAATCGTCGAAGCTCAAGCTCAATCATAACAAACATGGTTCTAATTGCGTCTTTCACGTCTAGCCCCTCCTGATCATGTCACGCATGTGAGTAACCTCGCTCATCCTGCCACTTGTCTCAAGTCTAGTGCCGGCATACTTCAAAAACACATCGTCCAAGGTCGGCTTAGTTATCGAGATTTTTCCAGCCGAGACGCCTGCGCCTCTGAGGACCTCGATGAGGTGAGGCAAAGCTGTCTCAGCCTCGTCCACGAGCACGCTTAGCTCCGAGGTTCCGACCATTACATCTTTGGCGAAGCCTGAGTCCTTCAGCTTCTCTACGAGGCCTTCTTTAGCGCCGCCGTTTTCGAGGCTGAACAGTATGACTTCGCCTCCGAGCGAACGCTTCAGCTCCTCAGCCGTGCCTAACATGACGATTTTGCCTCGGTTGATTATTGCGATCTCGTCCGAGTACAGGTCAGCCTCATCCATGTAGTGCGTGTTGAAGAACACGGTCACGCCGTACTCCTTCTTGAACGAGGTGAGTTTTTCCCACACGGCCTTCTTTGCTGAAGGATCAAGGCCGATCGTAGGCTCGTCCAGAAACATGATTTTGGGTTTGATGAGCATGGCGCACGCGATTTCAAGCCTTCTCACCATACCGCCCGAATAAGTCTTCACAAGATTGTTCGCTACCTCAGCCAAGCCCATGCTCCCAAAAGCCTCGTCAATCGACTTCCTCCGTTCGGCTGAGGGAATGCCGAAAATCTTCGCGTACACGAGCAAGTTCTCGTAGCCGCTTACGTCCGTCCAGACACTCATTTCCTGAGGAACGTAGCTGATGAGTCTTCGGATCTTGCCGCCTTCGCGCGCCACATCCAGCCCGAAGACGTAGGCCACGCCTGCGTTGGGTCTAAGCTGTGTCGTCAAAATCCTGATCAACGTGGTTTTGCCTGCGCCGTTCGGTCCCAGCAAGGCGAAAACCTTGCCTGCCTCAACCTTCAGGTCCACGCCGTCCAAAGCTCTAGTCTTGCCATTGTAGATCTTGACAAGACCTTTAACATCAACCGCGACCTCCATGAATGCTGACCCAGCCTCACAACACGTCTTTAAGATGGGCTAAACTGGAAAAGACATTAGCGAAATAAACATATCTATCAGCAAAGACAGATGGTTCGCTATTTGAGGATCATTTGCACGAATTTTTCAGGCACGAACTCTTGCAGATCATCGTATGATTGGCCTACGCCGATGAACAGGATCGGCTTCTTTGTCACGTAGGTCACGCTCAGCGCTGAGCCTCCTTTGATGTCGGCGTCCACCTTCGTCAATATCGTGGTGTCTATGCCTACGCTTTTGTGGAACTCTTCAGCCTGCATGACCGCGTCATTTCCCGTCAGCGAGTCCACTGTCAAAACCGTCAGGTCAGGCTGGACGATGCGCTTGACCTTGCCCAGCTCGTTCATCAGGTTCTGGTTCGTCTGCATCCTGCCTGCAGTGTCGATGAGCACCACGTTTATGCCATGCGCCTTCGCGTGGCTGATCGCATCATACGCCACAGCTGCTGGATCAGCACCATAACCATGCTTAATCATCCTGACACCCAACCGCTTGGCATGCTCCTCCAACTGCTCAATCGAGCCCGCGCGGTAGGTGTCACTGCACGCCAGAACAACCGAATATCCTTTCTTGTTGAAGAACCGTGTCACCTTCGCAATGGTGGTCGTTTTTCCCGTGCCGTTGATGCCCACGAAAACTACAAGCAGCGGCTCGCCTTTCTTGCGTTTCTCCTCAGCCATCTTCAGCAGGTCAATCTTGCCGTTCGTCTGCATGATCTCCAGAAGCACATCGTGGAGATTTTTTTCCACAATCTTCTTGCGGTCTTCAAGTCTTTTGATCTGTACGCGGTCGAGGCGTTTCTCCATTTCGTCGCAGATACGATCTGCCACCGGAAAAGCCACATCATTTTCGACGAGACTAATCTTGAAATCGTCAAGCACAGGCCGCAAGGTCTCGCTCTTAAGCTCAGTCGTCGTGACTTTGCTGACAAGTCCCTTGAGGCCGCTTTTCAGCTTCTCAAACATGTTACTGGGCTTTCTCCCCTCTCATCTCAGCCACGAGGCCTTCGAATCTCTCTCGGCCATGGGTGATCCTGTCGGCAACCTGCGCAAACTGCTGCTGAAGCGCCAGCCGCGACTTCTCAAGATCCTCAAGCCGCTTTTTGATCAGTTCTTTGGCCTCGGGAAGCGTTTTCTCAACTGAAACTCCTGCACCCATGCCCACGATAATTTTGTCGGTGGCCGCCAGTTTGGCCTTGATGTAGGAGCTTCCGCCTATGGGCACGAGCAGTTCTGAGCCTTCCTTCTCTTTCTCCATGCCCTCCAAAGTCATGTTGGCATAAGTCAAATCCGCAATAACCGTGTTCACCATGTTAACGCGCTGCTGCACGGCCTCAGCTGTCTGCTCCAAATAGCGTAGCTCCATGCTGAGTTTGCGCAGCTCTTCCTCGCCCTTATTCTCCAACTTTTTCTTCCCCAGTAACCAGCTTCTTCAGCATTGGGTTTTCAATCTGGTCAGGCGGAACCTCTTCCACGTTAACAATCTTAATATGAACGCGCTTAGCACGGTGCCTACTGCCCAGCTCCGCATAAACCCTTTCCACGGCATGCTCGGACTTCTCAGCCACAATCTCCTTCCTGAAAGGTGTGTGCAGATTCGGCTTGCGAATCTCGCCAGTAACCCTGAACACTTTCATCGTCAATCTTCCTCTTGCACAACATCCAAAGCATGTTCAATTATAAACGTTTCTGGGCCGGTGGTCATGGAGCCTACGACTGCCGCGTGGCCGTTGGCGATTAGACCTGTGCCCACGTAGGGCACGCCGCAGTTGATGGTGCCCAAGTCTACGGGAACCTTTAGCACATCCTCGAGAACTTTGCGTTCGGAATCCTTCAGCAACGGGTGGGCCACGAGGCCTTTGTTGGTGGCGACCGCCAGCGAACCCACGTAGGGCAGGCCAGCGATCTCGCCAGGCACGACCTCGACGTCCAACGTGTCTGCAATCGCAGCGAGGTCTGGCTCCTTGATTCTCGGGTCTACTATGGCGCCGCGGTCGTTAACGAGAACGAGGTTTCCCCAGGCGGTTCTCTTGGTTTCCATTACGGTTATGTTGCCCTTGAAGGCGGTTTTGATGGCTTCGATTTCAGATTCTAAGACGTAGCTGGGAAGAAGCATTCCATTCGAGTTTGCGGTAGCGAGTGCGCCTACGAGGACAGAGTTGCCGATGCTCATGTGGACAAGCGGAACTTTAAGCCAGTTTTCTATTTCCTGTGCTTGTCTCAGCAAAACATAGCTAGGAACTATGACCATCTGTTCCGTGGCTAGAGTGTAGACGCCTATGCTTGGGCTACCGACGATGTCGGTCAGGTAAATGGCCAACGGGCTAGTCGCCTTCAGCCAAGTAGATCGTCACGTTGCCGTCCTTGTCTTTTGCAGCTCTCACGCGGATGTTTCGCGGTGGCTTCTCAATCCCTCTGCTCCACATTCTCTGGTTAACTTCGTTGTCTATGGTTAGGGTGCCTGGTTCTTCTTCCTCTTCTTCTTCACTCTTCTTGGCGGCCTTCAGCTTCATGTGCTTGGTCATGAATTCTCTGAGAATGCGTATAGCCGTGGGCGCGCGCTTGTTGGCAGGCATGAGCCACGCCTTGCTCAACGGAACTGTGTAGGTTCTTTCTTCAACGATTTCCTCTTCTTCTTCCTTCTTTCTCCGCGCAGGTTTCTCGGCCTCTTCCTCTTCTTTCTCAACCTCTGCCTTCGGGGCTTCTTCGGTCTCCGCCTTCTCTTCTTCCAGAGGTTGCTCCTCTTCTTCCTTAAGCTCTTTCTCAAGACTTTCTACGACTGATTCTTCCTCTTCCGCTGGCTCTGCTGGCTGTTCCTTCTCTTCTTCGACTTCGAGTTCTTCTTTCTTGGCGTCGTCTTCCTTCATCATGTGTTCCCCCTAAGGCTTCAGCTTGGTGGTGCGCCAGTTCCTCTGCTTAGGGTGTGACCTAAACTTCCCGCCAGTCTTCCCAATCACCCATGTCGGGACGGTTTGTCTCTGCTTTCTTGCCTTTGCCAGCCTGCGCTTCTTGGCTGTCGGCTTGTTTCGCGTCATGTTCATATCCTTCTTATCGTAGTTTCACGCTTACGCGGTTGCAGTTGAACAAGCAACTGCTTGAGCTGCCCATCGCTCAACGGAATAGGCAGTTTCCCCTGCTGCGCCAGCTGTATGAGCTGCAGTTCCAGTTGCTCGGTGAATTCAGGTTTGACCATTCTGAGGTTTGCGAGCCTCTGTCTGGCCTCAGGTGACAGTATGCTTCTGAGCAACGCCTCCTTTTGTGCTTCGAGTTGCTGCTGCATCTGCGTCTGCTTCTGCTCGTTTGCCATCTGCCTCTGCAGAGCTGAAAGCTTTCTACGGCGAAGCTGTTCAAGCTCGTCGTCTGACACGGCTAGTCACCTTTGTACTTGGCCAGTTCAGGCATGTCTTTGGCTAGATCTTCGGCAAGCTCTTGCAGGAGCTTCCTGCCTTCTTTGGTGACTTTTCTGCCCTTCGGGCGAGTGATTTCGATTAGGCCTGCGGCTTGAAGCTGCTGCAACGCCTTGCGTATGTTTGAACCGCCTGACTTGAAAGCGTGTTCACGCGTGACCGTGAAGCCCTTCTGACCACCGTATTCGGCCCTCAATCTTTCCAGCCCGATGGGCCCGTGAACGTAAACCTTCCGCAGCAGCGACGCTGACCTCACGTACCACCACTCAGGGTTCTGAGGCTGCTTCTCCACATGTGAGCCTGTCTTGGCCACGCTTGCCCATGCGGGCGGTGTCACGGCATCCACGTTTTCCTTCAGGTATTTAGCTACTTTTTCGATGAGCTTCGGTGCTGGTACATCGTGAGGAGTTATCAAGACGCATTATCCTCTTGACTTTTCCTTCAGTAAAAACAGAAAGTCCAATATAAAGGCTTTCACTTTTGTCGGCGTTTGTAGAGCATGAAAGTGTGGCCGCGTACTTCTACCACCGAGGAGCCGGTCTGTTCAGCGCAACGGGCAGCAATCGCTTTCGCTTCGTCACCTTTTAGTCCTGTTTTGAGGATTTTGACCTTGACCATCTTGTTTTTGTCAAGTTGCCTAGCTAGTTCTTTGCACACGTCGGCTGTGGCGCCGTCTTTGCCAATGCGCACTGTGGCACCAGCTTCGCCGAGCGAACGTTTAACGAAACGTTTCTTTCCTACAGTCATCTCACTCATTGTATATGTTCTCCTTCCTTTTCCGGAGAGATGCTCTCATACGCCCACAGTAGTTCAGATGGACAATCATCGAACGAGCCTCCTTCGGCTATTTGATCCTTACATGACAAGCAGGCTATGCAAAATAAACCTTTGCGATGTCGGTCCTTTCTTCTGTCCTTCGACAAGAGTCCCTCATCAACACAGTAGTTTTCGGATCAACCTAATGAGGCATTCAACGCGCAAGACGCCCAATGACTCCGACTGTGAAAAAAGGATTCGAACGCCAAATTACCATTTCTTTGATGCCAGACTAGGACGTGAGAGGCAGGTTCTCAGTTATTATGCGACCTAGTCACCAGTCATGGTTGCAATATGACACGCTTAGATGTCTTAGTTGCCTTCTGCAGAATCCCTTTCTTGCGCCCGGATTTTTGCCAAAGGTTATCGAACGACGCTTTCAAAATGCTTATTTGGGTGGGGTCGTTTGTCCAAAAATTTTGGACAGCTTTTCTTTTGGATAGCCCTCCCCACATTGCTTCCCTGTCATCTACTATGAAAAGATGAAAGGGCAATTTTTCAATTCGTCGAAGCTCAATCGGATTACCCTTCGTTTTCGCAGACTGCAATATGTCTTTTGTCAGACTGTCGAATTCGTTGTTGCCAACTATTCCTCTAATCTTCACTGTTCTAAGAAGTTTCTCTCGAAGGTCTTTCGGGCGATTCGCATAGGCGTTTCTCAGTTCCTCGAACGGAGCTACTACGTCGATTTGTCGTTCGGCTTTCTGTGTCATATCTAGAAGTTTCATAACTACATTGTCGTGGTCGGTGATAACGTCCACGGAACAGCTGTCTGGTGGCACTGGC
>CAYGYI010000089.1:0-7303 GCA_964354055.1 uncultured Candidatus Bathyarchaeia archaeon
GGGACTGAGACTTTGCTTCCTTATCTGAAGGAGAAGAAGCGTGACGAGCCGGAGCAGCCGACGATCATAGTTGATGGTCGTGAGGCTAACACTGCTTCGAAGATCGTGAAAGGACTTGTAGAACGAGGCGTTAACATCAGGACCGAGCAACTAGAAAAGGGCGATTATATTCTTTCCGACCTGTGTGCAGTGGAAAGAAAGACAGTCAGAGATTTTGTCTACACACTGACGCACCGATACCTGTTTGAGCAACTGTTCAGACTCAAAGAAGCCTACCCCAAGTCGCTGATTCTGCTGGAAGGTTACCTGCCTGTAATCTACAAGTACAGCCACATCCAACCCGCAGCAATCTGGGGCGCCATGTTCAGCTTGGCCAGAAATGGCATTCCAATCATAACTACAACATCGTACAAGGAAACTGTCGATTTTCTCTATGTTGCAGCAAGACAAGAACAGATAATAGAGAAGAGAACGCCGATGGTTCATGCATTCAAGAACTATGACAGCACGTCCGATGCGCAGATATATTTCGTGGCAAGCTTGCCAAACGTTGGAAGAGAAAAAGCTTTGGCCATATTGAAATCATATCAAACACCGCTAAACGCTCTCATCAATGTGGATGACTGGCCTGAAACCGTCTATGGACTTGGCCCAATAATAAGCAATAAGGCCAAAGAAGTGCTGAGAACACCATTCAAGGAGTAAGAACAATGGAAGTAGAAATAGCTCCAACACGAAAAATCACCATTCTAGGTTTAGACAAGCGCTCAATGAAAAACATTGTCTGGTGCGCTGCGACCTCTGGCGTGCACAGACTTCACTGGATAGACGGATACGTTCTATGCCTTGCAGTCTACGACAAAGCCTTCGAACATGAACTCAAAAAACAGGAATTTCCAGTAAGCCAAATCTGCTACACGGAATTCCCGAAATACGAGAAGCTTTACGAAATCGACAAAAGCTTTCAGATCCCTTTGGTCGACGCATCAGACATGAAGCTGTTCCAGCACATACTGAAAGCGATTCTGGAATATGAAAGACACATGAAAGAGAGCGAAAAGGACACGTAAGCTATTTGGCTTTTCTCACGCTCTGGCAGCCTAATTCAAACGCTCTGATGTTGGCGTCTACATGCTTTGCTGGCACGAGTTCCCGCAGTGCTTCTATGACGCTGCCTTTCTTGATAGGTAGCCTTCCGCTACCAGCGAGTGCGCCTATGAGTACCGTGTTCTGCACGAGGATGCTTCCTGCTTCTTGAGCCAATTTTCGCGTTTCAACTAGAACTACATGTCCCGTGAAGATGCGGAGCTTACTAAGGATCTCGTTCATTGGCGGGTAGGTCTTGTTCTTGGCTGCAAGCTCCGTTGGCAGAATGCGCTCATTGCTCATTATGACCAGCGTTTCATCAGAGGCGTATTTCAGGTTTCTGAGCGTTTCCAAAGGCTCAAATCCCAGAAGTACATCTGCCTGCCCTTCCATAATTGTGGAGGCTGAAACTTTTTCCCCCAATCTTACATCGGAGGTAACGGCGCCTCCGCGTTGAGCCATGCCGTGGATCTCACTGACGCGAACGTTCAGCCCATCTTTGACGGCCGCTGCCCCAAGTATTTCGGCTGCGAGCAGTGTTCCCTGTCCGCCTACGCCTGCGAGCACGATGTTGAACTCTCTCATTGCGTGGACCCCCCTTCGATGGCGTTGTACGGACACGTTGAAGCACACAGTCCGCAGGCTGTGCACGAGATGTCGTCGATGCGTACTTTTCCATCTTCGACTACTAATGCCGGGCAACCTAGGAGTTTGATGCAGACCATGCAGTTCTTGCATTTCTCAGATATTCTCTGTGTAGTTGTCTTTATGCCCTTGCGTCTTCTGTCTCTTGCCAGCATCAACGCACATGGCGATCGGAAGACCACCACAGAAGGCCTTTGTTGCTGTAGTGCTTCTTTCAGAGTTGCTTCGGCTTCCTTCATGTTGAACGGGTTGACAACTCTAACGTATTTGACTCCTAAACCTTCGGCGGTTTTCTCGATGGACACTTTTTCTGAGGACGTGTGCATTCCAGTGATGCCTGTTCCGGGATGAGGCTGGTTGCCTGTCATTGCTGTGGTTTGATTGTCCAGCACCGCCAACGTGACTTTGGCGTTATTGTACACAGCATTTGCAAGGCCGGGCAGCGCTGCGTGGAAGAAGGTTGAGTCGCCGACTATGGCGATGGTGTTTCGGCCTGTGGTTCGGCTTATGCCCTGTGCAGTGCTGATGCTTGAACCCATGCATATGAGGATGTCGCCCACGTTGAGCGGAGGCGCAATTCCCAGCGCATAGCAGCCGATATCCGTTGGGAAGAATGTTCTCTCTCCGCCGACTTTCTTTATCAGGTAGAATGAGGCTCGGTGGGGGCAACCAGCGCACAGTATCGGTGGCCTCGAAGGCAGTTTTCGCGCGATTTCAGCAGCCCTTTCGTCGATTCTTCTGAAGTCTATGGGCATAGCTCTGTCTGTGATCTCTGCAAGGCCTGTTAGGACACTACGTGTTGACAGTTCGCCTTTGCGTGGGAAGTATTGCTTCGCTGTTTTTCCGTATACTTCGACATTTGGCGCGTGATCTTTTGCAATTGCCTTGATCTGTGTTTCTAAGTAGGGCTCGAGTTCTTCAATGATTATAATTGTTTTGTTTGCTTGGATGAATTTGGCTATCTTTTTTTCTGGGAGCGGGTAAGTCATGCCGAGTTTGAGGAGACTTGCGTCGAGATTCAGCATGTCTGCTGCCTCAGTCGCGTAATTGCAGGCTGAGCCTGAAGAGATTATTCCTATCCCGCTCTTACCCGTGCGCACAATCACATTGTAGGGCGAGTTTTCGCTGATCTCTTTGGCTTTCTCGGCCTTTTCCAGAAGGTTCACGTGTTGTGGCCGTGCAAAGGCTGGCACCATGACCATGCGCTTTGCATCTCTCGTGAACTCGCCTTTCAGGTTTGGCTTGGCGAGCTTTCCGTAGGTCACTAGTGCGCGTGTGTGGTTTACGCGTGTGGTCGTCCGCAGAAGCACGGGCAGGCCGAGCTTTTCTGACAGTTCTACGGCGGTTATGGTCATATCTTTTGCTTCTTGTGGACCTGAAGGCTCAAGACAGGGCAGGTTTGAGAGCAGGGCGTAATACCGGTTGTCTTGTTCGTTTTGGCTGCTGTAGCATTCGGGATCGTCGGCTGTGACTATGATGTAGCCGCCTTTCACTCCAACGTACGCTAAAGTCATTAGCGCGTCTGCGGCCACGTTCAGGCCGACATGCTTCATGGCGGTTAACGCACGCACGCCACAGTTTGCAGCTCCAGCGGCAACTTCCACGGCCACGATTTCGTTTGTGGAATATTCCATGTATAATCCTGCTTCCTGTGCCAGGGCTGAGGTTGTGTCGCCTATTTCAGACGCTGGTGTGCCGGGATAAGTGGTGACAAAGCTTATGCCGGCTTCGAGAATGCCGCGGACGATGGCTTCGTTGCCAAGAAGGAGCACGCGTCTTCCTGGTTCGTCTTTCAATAGTTCGTGTGGGTCGGGCAAGTAGTCTGATCTCCTAGATTGAGAAGTTGAGTTAGCTTCGGTTGTTTAGATATAGCTTTTGGCGAATCAGAACGTAATGCTTCGTGTGTATTGTGCTTGGTTGGGTTCTTTAGGAAGAGAAAGGGTGTGGTCATTTGCCTTTGAATGTGGGTTTGCGTTTTTCGGTAAATGCGGTTACGCCTTCTTGGAGGTCTTCTGTTGAGGCGACGTTGCCGAAGCCTTCGCGTTCGAGTGCAACTGCGGCGTCGATGCCGATTTCGGCGCCTTTGTTGATGAGGGCTTTGGCGATTTTGATGGCTACTGGCGCTTTCTGGGCGAGTTCCTGTGCGAATGTGCGTACGATTTCGCGGAACTTGTCTGGTGGCGCGGTGAGGTTGATGATGCCGAGTTGTTCGGCGGTTTTGGCGTCGATTGTTTTTCCGGTGTAGATGAGTTCTTTGGCTTTGGTTAGGCCTATGAGGCGTGGGAGTCGTTGGGTTCCTCCCCAACCGGGGATGAGACCTATGTTGATCTCGGTTTGCCCCATTTTGCTGGTTTCTGAGGCGATGCGGAGGTCGCAACACATGGCCACTTCCAATCCGCCACCAAGAGCAAAGCCATTAAGCGCGGCAATCGTGGGCTTCTCGAAATTCTCTAATGCTCGGCAGAGTCTTTCGCCCATGAGTGAGAGTTCACGTGCTTTGAGCGGAGTCATGTCTTTCATGGTTTTAATGTCTGCGCCTGCAGAGAATGCTTTTTCTCCTGCGCCTGTGAGTACGAGTACGCGGATGTTGTCGTCTGTTCGTGCGTCTTCAAGTGCAGTGAGAACTTCGTCTATGACATCATTGCTGAACGCGTTTAGTGCTTCAGGTCTGTTAAGCATTATCGTGGCTATTGCTTCGGTTTTGTCGTAGATGATGTATTTGAATTCCATACGTTTTCGTCTCCTATTTTTGTGTCCAGTCGTAGTAGCCTTTGCCTATTTTTCTGCCGAGGAGGTTGGCTTTGACCATTTGTTTGAGGCCGGTTGAGGCGTGGAAGCGTGGGTCGATTTCACGTGTGAGTACATCTGCTATTGCGAGTGTGGTGTCTGCTCCTATGTAGTCGAGCAGCATTAATGGTCCCATGGGCCAGTTGAGGCCGAGTTTGATGGCTTTGTCGATGTCGTCTCGGTCTGCTACTCCTTCCCAGTAGATTTCTGCGGCTTCGTTGAGTGCTGGGATTAGTATGCGGTTGACGATGAAGCCTGGGCTGTCTTTCTTGACGAGGACAGTTTCTTTGCCGAGTTTTTGAGCGGTTTCCTGGATGGCTTGTATGGTTTGGTCGCTGGTTTGTTGGGCTTTGATGATTTCGATAAGCTTCATCAGCTGTGGCGGATTAAAGGAGTGCATGCCTACGACTTGAGTTGGACGTTTGGTTGCGGATGCGAGTTCGGTGATGCTTACTGAGCTTGTGTTCGATGCAATTACCGCGTGTGCGGGTGCGCATGTGTCTACTTCTTTGAACATAGCTTTTTTGAGTTCGGGGTTTTCGGGAACGGCTTCGATGATTAGATCAGCGTTGGCCACGGCCTCTTTCAGGTCAATCATTGGGTGGATGCGGGACAGAATTTCGTTCTTTTCTTGTTCGGTCATCTGGCCTTTGGTGACGAAGCGGTTGAGACTGTCATTGATCATTTTCATGCCGTTATCGATGAAGCGCTGTTCGATGTCGCGCATATTAACTTCATATTTACCTATTTGTGCGGCGACTTGGGCGATTCCGTGGCCCATCAATCCTGCGCCAAGTACGGCTATTCGCTTAATCTCCATGACTTTCACCTGTTGAGCTATGTTGAAAGTATTTGCCTTGGGGATTGTTAAAAAGCTTTTGAGGATCTGTGCGGATTCTGTGCATAGCGGATGAGACGTGACACGCGAAGATTCTTGTCTCCTATACACACCTTGAATCTCGAGCGAATGCGAAACGTGTCTCTCTCATTTCGAATGCTGGTTGTTGTTGTGTTGAGCTTTGACAGGGTAGTGTTTAAATTTGCGTTTTCTTTCTGTTGTTTGTTTACAGGTTTGGTGTTGGCCTAATGGCTGGCAAGCTATGCTTCGGTAACGTTGATGATGTTGTGCGTTTTGTGGTTGAGAGCGGTGTTAGGGTTGTTGGTTTGTGTCATGTTCCCGAGGATGGAAGACTGAAGACGCTAAATTTCGCCGTCACGGGCGAGAAGCACTTGAGGCAGATTCTCGAGTTTGGGGAGCGCGTGGATGGCTCAAGTCTGTTTCCCTCGTTCATCGACCCGCACAAAAGCGACATATACATTATGCCCAAGCTGGAGACGGCGTTTGTGAACCCGTTCGCTCAGGTGCCTACGCTCAACTTCCTGTGCCGCTACTTGAACGAAGATGGGCAGCCGCTAAGCGTGGCGCCAGAAAACGTGCTTCGTCGCGCTGAGGAGCATTTGCGAGTTTCGACGGACGTGACGCTGAAGGCTTTGGCTGAGCTAGAGTTCTACGTGATCGGAAAACAGGAGACTGAGCCGCTGTTTCCAAGCGTGCCCGATAGGCATTACCATGAGTCTTCGCCCTTCAGCAGATTCGAACCGCTTCGAAACGAAGTTCTCGTGACGCTTGCAGAGGTCGGCGTCGAAACGAAGTATACGCATGGTGAGGTTGGCAAGATTTTTGAAAAAGACGGCACGGTGCTGGAGCAGCATGAGATCGAGTTCACGCCTCAGAGCTTAGTGGAAATGGCCGAGGCCATCGCAATCACAAAGTGGGTAATCCGCAATGTCTGCCAGAAGCACGGCGTTTCGGCTACGTTTTCGCCTAAGGTCAACCTTGAACACGCAGGCACTGGAATGCACATACATGTATGCGGCCTGAAGAACGGCAAAAACATCATTGAAGATGCTGAAGGCCAGTTGAGTGTGGAGGCCAAAGAGATGATTGGCGGAATCCTCAAGTTCGCACCCAGCCTCGCAGCCTTCGGCAACCCTACGCCCGTTTCGTACTTGCGCTTCTTGGCACGGAAAGAGTCGCCTATGAATATAAGCTGGGGTGCACGCAACCGCATGGCGCTGATTCGCATTCCGCTTTGGTGGACGTTTAAACGCGCCGAAGAAGGGGGGTACCCGTGCAAGCGAACATTTGAGTATCGTGCACCAGACGCCACGGCAAATGCGTGTCTGCTGTTTGCAGGCATGGCCTTGGCGGTTGAGCATGGCCTCAAGAATCATGAGGAGGCATTGAAGACCGCTGAGGGTCTGCATCTCGAAGAATCTGAGGGCAGAAAGAAACGGTTCAAACGTCTGCCTATTTCGTGTAGCGAGTCTGCCAAGAATCTGAAACGGGATAGAAAATACTATGAGGCCGAGGATGTGTTTCCACGTTCAGTCGTTGAGGGCACGGTGAAGAAGCTGAAGGCCTACAAGGACGGCGATGTGGCCCAGAAGCTTAGGGAAGAACCTCAGAAAGTTGAGAAGCTCATGCAAGCCTATCTGCATTACGGCTAGGCAAAACGCTTAAACGAATCACGCTACATTTTAGTTTCGAAAGCCAACGTTGTGGGCTGGTAGATCAGTCTGGTACGATCGCTACGTTGGCATCGTAGAGGCCGCGGGTTCAAATCCCGCCCAGTCCACTCCCATTCGGGTTCAAGCCGGAAAAGGCCTAAACCAATCATGGTTCAAGTCCCAAACAGTCTGCAAACATCAATCGAGCGTCCATGTATGCAGAGCGTGTGCTTCTCTCCGTCAGAAATAGAGCGTTTACCTATTGCTGTAAGAC
>CAYGYI010000090.1:0-7265 GCA_964354055.1 uncultured Candidatus Bathyarchaeia archaeon
CAAAATGCTTCCGCATTTACGAACGAAACAAGCACGCTGAAGACCTTAAGAAGTGAGCGAAGACGAACCCATTAAACGAATCAACCGACTAGACAGTATGTACTCTACCCTAGTTGACCTTCTGATAGAAAAAGGCATAATAACAGAAGAAGAATACGAGAAAAAACTAAAACAGAAAGTAAGAATTAGATAGATACGCTAACCAAGAATTTTACTTTCACTCACCTCTCCCCTACCTGCAAATACGTTAGTTCACTTGTTATAAATAGGGCAGAAAAAGAGACATGTCACCTGTGCATAGAACAGGAGGTAATCCATATGTCCTTCAACCGTGATTTTAAATCTCCTCCTACAGATATATCAAAAACTTATGGGTTTCAGATAACTGCATTTCCTCCAGTCAAGCCCAAGTATAAAAGTCTAGAGCGACGCTTTAATGGAGATGACCTCATATTTTACGAAGATAGGCAAGGAGTATATCACTTGGAAAGAACGTCCTTGCCCATTGAAGCAAAGGTCACTTTATCTCCTAACCTCTGGGAAGAGCCAACAAAAACATGTGAACTCACAATTACCTATGTTGGCTTAGAGTACAAATATAATCAAAGAAAAGAAATTGCTGACTTTGAAAAAGCCATTTCTTCCCGAATAAACTGGAGACAAAAGATTGTTTGGTATACCGATGACGGTGAAATAACCGAATGGAAAGACAGCGATGAAGAAAAATAGTCACCCCATAAGTCTTTTCATGTTGGGTAACTTAACTTAACAGTATCTTGTCGTACGGCATTTCTTCTATGAAATCCAAGTATATTTCACCACGTGGTGAATAGGTGAACAGTTTTTTGCAGTCATCACATAAGATGTCAAAATTGCCGAGAAATGATTCGATGCTTCCGCCAGATTTGCTTAAGCGTGGAACCCCATCCCAGCCTACATCGTGGATACCGAGTTCAATTGATGTATGGCATCCATGACACTCTGGACATGGAATCTTGAGACGTCGTTCCTTCCAGATACCGCCAATAAACTCAACATCAACATTGTTACCACTAATGCCATCGACAACTCTCTTCTTTTCTTGCGAACCAGATTTTGTGATTTCGACTAAACTAACTTCCACGTACCGATTTTTCCTTCTGTTTGTAGACATTTCATCTTCTGCCTCTCTTACAATTCTGATTGGTTCTTTCGGTTCAGCTATAACAGTTTTTGCTTTTGCGGAAAAGTTATAGCCGAAGCAGAAGAACAGGTCTATTTAGGAACCGCATGTTCGTCAATCCTAAAAACATGAGTGAAAAGCGGCGTCACTGCCTTGAAATTTGCACTACTTACAGATTTTGGGATTCCTGTTTTTGATGCCCTTAAATAGTCCAGAACGTTTTCCCATTTCATGCCGTCGTACACTATTGCATTTTGATATTTGACAAGATATTCTTGGCTCTCTTTGTGCAAGATATTTAAAGCAAAGAGGGATGCAAGAGCGTTTATTGCATTCTCAAGAGTGGCTTTTTTCTCGATTTGCTCGAAAATCTCATGTTTCACCTTGTTGTAGGGTTCCCACCATGAAGGACTTTGTTTGTTGAAATCCTTGAAAGGATGCAACTTGCCGTAGTAAGTAAGACCGTAATCTGCTTCAACTTCAATGCTCGACAATTGGAATATCGGGTCGAATGTGGCACTAAAGTCGGTAATCTTTGGAAACCAGTTTGGATTTGTTCTCTGTTCTGTCGGTATCTTTGCTCTCAGATTCTGCACTTGCGTTTCAGCGTCTAGGCTTTTGCTGTTAATCATAAGACGGAAAAAGCTGTCCACTAAATCGCCCGTTCTTGTGAGTAATTCGCCAAATTTCTCTGACCAAACGCCGCCATGGACGGTTTCAAGGGCTACGTATGAAGTAGTATCTATGAAATCTCTTTCTAGTTTGCTATACAAGAACCACGCTTTTCCTCTTTCAAAAGGATTAAGCATCCATTCCACAAACCACTAGATGATTCTTCTATTCGAGTTTATAAGAGCTTTTCATTAAGGTATTCTTAGAGAAAGCGAGAAATCAGACGTAAGATGTCCGTTGTCGGGAGAAAAACCCCTGCTTCAGACGCGCGTTTTGCGGAGGCTTAGGGTTGGAACTGAAAAAAGGGTGGGAAGAAAAGGGATATCTGATTTTGGGAAGTACCAGTCTAGGCTGTCGGTGCGGGTGATCCTGTTGGTGGCGGTGTGAATCCTCCGTTGTTTGTGATCTTGCTGGCGAGGATTTTTGACAGTTTCCAGATGTACCAGGTGATGTATCCGTTTGCGATCCATGCTGCTATCCACATTTGACTTGATTGTGTGCTCAGGCCTGAGAACACGGTTACGAAGCCGATCAGCAGGCTGATCAACGCGGTGGTAAACCAAGTTTTCGATTTTGCAGTGTTCGAATGTTGTTTTGCTGGCGTAGCCTGCCATGCATGTCAAGAGGGCCATAAGTATAACCATTGGCGTGGCTTGTGATGCAGCGTACAGAGCGTGCATTGTGTCGTATGACACTTCTGGCGCGTCACAACACTATCTAGCATCGATTCGCGGCTACAGCCTACTTGGCTTCTGCTTTTCACTTTTTTCTTCCCACGTTTCAACTATTACGACAGACATGATTTCACCAAGAGGTGAGGCTATTCTTTCGTTCTTTCCTTAAGAAGACTGACAGCTTCCATGTTCCAACTGGCTTCGACGTTCACCCAAAATATATGAAGTGCCACGACCTTCAGAAGGTTGAGGGTCAATATGAGCGATTTGCTTTTTTATTTGGTTGATGTGTTTGCTGAAGAAAAATACGCCGGAAATCAACTTGCCGTGATCAGGAACGCAGGTATGCTATCTGGCACCCAAATGCAGAGAATCGCCAATGAGATGCATTTTTCCGAAACAACCTTCATCCTTTCAGACGAAGAACGAAATGGGGCATATGATGTTCGCATTTTTACACCAGCAAGGGAAATGCCTTTTGCGGGACACCCAACCTTAGGCACTGCCTACGTAATAAGACACAGCATAGCCAGCGAAACCACCCGCAATGTGGTGCTCAATCTGAAAGTGGGACAGATACCGGTCACTTTCGAAAAAGAAGGAGAAAGTGAAATCGTATGGATGAAACAGATACCGCCAACCTTCGGCAGAACATTCGATGCAGCAAAGACAGCGCAGATGCTAAACCTTGCCGTCAAGGAAATCGACAGCAGATATCCTATTCAAGAAGTAACCACGGGCGTCCCTTTTGTAATAGTTCCCCTAAGAACCCTCGACGCGACGAGAAGGATAAGACTAGACAAAGACAAACACCTAGACTTCGCGAAGGAAGCACAAGCAGAAATCCTTGTTTTCTGTCCTCAAACCTACAAAAAGGAAAACAACCTAAACGTGCGAGTTTTCGTGGACATGTTCGGGATTCCCGAGGACCCAGCGACTGGCTCAGCCAATGGCTGTCTGGCAGGTTACCTATCCCAATACCACTACTTCGGAAGTGACGTGGTTGATGCTAGAGTCGAGCAAGGATACGAAATAGGGCGACCTTCGCTACTTTATCTCAAGGCAAGAAAAAGAGAAGCCAAAATACAGGTAAACGTAGGAGGGAAAGTAGTAATGGTCGCCAGCGGAAGGCTCGTCTGACTCGCAATTAGCACATGACCCACAGACTCGCCATATTGGGCGAACCTCCTCTGCCAGACATCTCACACTAGCGTGCGCGCTAACTAATCAATTTGTGTTAAGGCAAAAATATCTGGTATCTTCAGTAGCTCAAGATTTTCGGCTATCACGCCATTACTGTTCACCATGCGTGAAGGTAGCAAGTCTTTAAGCCCCAGACAAGTCTACTCAAATCTATGAAGCAGCAAATGCTCTACCGCGAGTTCGCACAGTACTACGATCTGCTTTACGCGCAGAAAGACTACGTGCGAGAAGCGGCCAAACTCAAAAGGCTCATCGCCAAATACAAACAGTCAAAGGGCAATACGCTTCTCGATGTTGCCTGCGGAACAGGGCATCACGTCAAGCACTTGAAAGGCCAATTCCAATGCACGGGCGTAGACGTGAATCAAGACATGTTGGACATGGCCAAACGGAACGTGAAAGACGTGGCTTTCGTAAACGCGGACATGACTACGCTTAACCTAGGCAAAACGTTCGACGTGATCACCTGCCTCTTCAGCTCAATCGGCTACGTCAAAACCCTCCCAAAACTGAGAAAGACCATCTGCAACTTCGCAAAACACCTCAAAACTGGCGGAGTAGTACTAATCGAGCCGTGGTTCACCAAGGCCACCTATCATATAGGATCGCCACACATGACCACGTACGACGGAAAGGAACTGAAGATCGCCAGGCTTGCTGTCTCGCAGGTGAAAGGAGACATATCCGTCATTGACATGCACTACCTCGTCGCCGAAAGAGACAAAGTTGTCAAGCATTTCGTAGACAGGCACGAAATGAGCCTCTTCGAAACTGACCAAACGTTGCAGATCATGAAAGAAGCAGGACTCAAAACACGGTTCCTGAGGAACGGCCTGCTCCGAGACAGAGGCATATTCGTCGGCGTCAATACCCGGCTCTAGAAAGGCTTGCTGATTCGAAGCTGCTTCGCGATGCCGCGCAGTTCTTCCGCTACCTTCGGGTTCAGAGGAATGCCCTCTTTCGCCAATCGTTCAGCCTCTTCGAACTCCTTCTCCCCATGAATGTAGATGCGTTCAGCTCCCTCAGCCTTCGGAGCCTCCTTCAAACGACGAATCAAATCATCCACATCCCGCTTAAACTCATCCTTGGAACGAAACGCGTCTACGCGCATGGCGCCGAAGAAGTGGCCGATCCCAGAAGGCAAAGGCTTCCCGCTCGCGTCCTTTGGGTAAACCTGATTCGCGTACAAAGCGCCTGAAAGCACGGCGCTGAAAATCTCCACCGCCAACGCCAAACCATAGCCCTTATGCCCGCCTGACTCTTCCAGCGAACCGCCAAGAGGCAATAAACCTCCACCGCTTCGCTTTACGATGTTTTGAAGCACTTGTGCAGGGTCGCTCGTGGCCACACCTTTCTCGTCCGTGGCCCAGTTCAGTGGCATCGCCTTCTCCAAACGCGCGTATACTTCCACTTTACCTCGCGTCACCGTCGCCGTGGACATGTCCAGCACGTAAGGTCGTTCAAGGCCTGCAGGCACCGCGATGGCTATGGGGTTTGTGCCCAGCAAGGCGTTCCGCGCAAATGTAGGCACAACGAGCGCCTCAGTGTTCGTGGCGCAGATGCCTATCATGTCTTCAGCCAAAGCCATCATCGCATAGTAGCCTGCAATACCGTAATGGTTCGAGTTTCTAACCGCCACGAACCCCAGCGAGCTCTCGCGCGCCTTCGCAATCGCCAACCTCATGGCCCTGTACGAAACTGGCTGCCCAAGTCCAGCGTCGCCGTCAATCGTCGCCGTGACAGGCGTTTCATGCACAACCTTCGGGTTCGGTCTCGGCTTCATCATTCCCTGCTGGATGCCGGAAACGTAGCGGCTCAGTCGTGCCACGCCGTGAGAGTCTATGCCACGCAGGTCAGCCTCCACAAGCACTTTCGCAGTTATCTGCGCATCCTCACTGGGCACATCCAATCTTTCCAATACTTCAGAGCAGAACGACTTCAACGTGTCTGCTGCAACGCGTTCATTACTGCCTGACATTTTTTCACTCACTATCCTGCTATTCTGTGGTCATTTCCTGATTTCTTTTTCGTATATTTCGTTCACAAATTCGCCGATTGCAGGAGCCGCAGTCAAACCCGGCGACTCGATGCCAACCAAATTTATGAACCCAAACAAGCCCCTGTCAACCTCATGCCTGATAACGAAATCCTTGAAACCATCGCTAGGCCCCTGAAGCTTCGGCCTCACCCCCGCCGAATCAACAACTATTTCCCGTCCCCGAATGCCAGGCAAGTACTTCTGCACATCTTCGCGGAACTGCTTCTCGCTTGACTCAACCTCATAGCCGATGCTGTCAACGTAGTAAGCGTTAGGTCCCAGCCTCACGGTTCCAGCAAGATCTGGCGTCAAGTGAGTTCCGAGACCCGGACCTTCCGGAACTGGATACACGAGCATCCTGACAGGAGGCTTTCCAACCACTCTGAAATAGTCGCCCTTACAGTAGTGCAATCTGTAGCCAAGCCTGTCCACATCCAGCCCCACCATCGCAGCTATCTTGTCTGAGTGGAGACCAGCACAGTTCACCACAGTCTTCGCCGTAACCGTGAACCTTTCGCCCACGCTGACCCCACCTATCTCGTAGCCGCCTTCAAGCTTTCTCAAGCTCGTAACCTCGGTTTCAGTCGCAAAAACCGCGTTGTGCCCGTGTGCCTGTGCATGGAAATGGTGCATCAATTCGTCAGGTTCCACGATCCCAGTTGAAGGCGAATAGAGGGCCCTCTCAGCCTCGACTTCAGGCTCTAGCTTCTTGACCTCGTTACCTTCAAGGAACCTCAAGCCTTCTGCGCCGTTAGCTTGACCTGCCTTCATCAGCTTCTCAAGCTCAGCAATCTCAGCATTTCCAATCGCCACCGTCAGCTTTCCCAACCGCTTGTGGGGAATCCTGTACTTCTCGCATATCTCGTAAGTCATCGCGTTTCCTTTCACGCACAGCTTGGCCTTGAGCGAATCCTTCGGGTAGTGAATGCCCGAGTGGATTACCCCGCTGTTATGGCTGCTGGTCTCCTGACCAAATCTGCTATTCTTCTCAAAAACATACACGCCTTCGTTCTTTTCTGAAAGCTTTGCCGCAACAGCCAGACCGACCACGCCAGCTCCTATGACCACTATGTTAGCAGATTCCATAGATAAATCACGACGATACATAATCTAATAAGTTTTGAGTCAAAACGACAGCTGTTAACTTGTTTGTTGTAGACTCAATGCGGTAGTTCAAGCTCTACAAAGGGCGCATCGAGTTTCTTTTGAATCTTGTTCAAGTTCTGTTCAATCCTCATCGTTTTGGTTTGTCTTCTGCTTCAGAAGAAAACCGTGGCGAAAAAGAAATCATGGGCCAAAGAAGAGAAAGTGCAGCTTGCAGTTTTGTCAAAACAAGCATTTTTTGCCGATGATTTCTGGAAAAACAGGATAAACCATAGGAAGCCGTTCGTCAGAAGATCAGATGCGAGCTAGAAGTAGTAGTGAGTGAAATAAAAACTGTCACTACTACTTCTGACTTATGTTTCCCAATTCTGCCATTAAGATTTACCTTTGTGTGTGGGGGTAAAGTTTTATC
>CAYGYI010000091.1:0-7208 GCA_964354055.1 uncultured Candidatus Bathyarchaeia archaeon
TATGCGGTCTTTTGGCAGGGCGTTCCAGAGCAGCCACAGGTCGAAGCCTCTGCCGCCTGTGAACTTGTCTTTCATTTCCTGCGAAACAGATTTGCTTGTGATTTTCATGTTTGAAAGGTCGATGTGCAACGTTCTGTTGCTGTAGCCTCTTTCAACCTTCCCTAGAACGTAACTGAACTCGGCAATCAAATTCAACATCCCCGCCTGAGCTTGAGGCAGAACTAGGATAAAGGTGCAAATAGGTTTTTCGACTTCTGTTGGAATGTTTGCAGCTTGAAGTGCCGGCGTTTCGTCGCGATGAACTCCGTCGCTTGGTGACATGTTTTATAGGCCGGAGTTGATTACTGAATGTTGGAATTCTGCAGAAGAGGCCAGAGCAAGTTGAAAATCTTGGAGATAAACCTCAAAAAAGGCTATGTGAAGGTTATCCCTGAGTCTTTCGACGATTTCTGGCATCTCTACAACGTTATATACAAAGGTGACGAAGTTTTCGCCTCCACCACCCGAGAAATTAGGCCTGATGAGAAATATGCGAGACCTGGACGGGGTGAACGGGTCTCGGTTTTCCTCGGCGTGAAGGTTGAAAAGATTACGTGGGACAGGTTGCTGGGCAAGCTTCGGATTCATGGAACCATCAGCGAGGCTCCAGAAAACGTTCCAGCAGGCGCCCACCACACTCTGAGCATCTCGTTGAACACGCCGCTTACGATCGTTAAGAAGAAGTGGTCTAAGCATCATATTGAGAGGCTTGAAAGAGCCCGCAGATCTTCCGAGAAGCCCATCATAATTGTGTCGATTGACGACGAGGGCTACGCGATAGCCACTACTGCCCAGTACGGCATTGAAGAGAAGATCGAGGAAAGAGTGAAGCTTCCTGGAAAACATGAGGCTGAGAAGAGAGGCAACGCCACGAACGAGTATTTCAGAAAGGTTGTGAATAGCCTGCGTCAGACGTTGGCAGAGACCAGCAATCCTATAGTGATAATAGGCGTTGGCTTCGTGAAGAACGACTTCGTCAAGTTCCTGCAGAACGACGCCTCTGAAATTGCGAAATCGGTTGTGGACGTGAAAAGCGTAAACAACGGCGGTGTCGCAGGAATACGTGAGGCCCTCCGATCAGGCGTCTTGTTGAAGGCAGCAAAACAACTGCGGATCGTTGAAGAAGCTGAAGTAATTGAGGAAATTCTGAAGAGACTAGGTAAAAGCGAAGCAAACGTCGCTTATGGCATTGAAGAGGTTGAGAAGGCGACGAAAGCAGGCGCAGTTGAAAAGCTTGCCGTGGCGGATACGACACTGCGTGACTCCAGCGACGAAACACGCCTGAACGTGGAAGAGATAATGAAAGAGGTGGAGCAGAAGGGTGGCAGCGTGGTTGTTGTCAGCACTGAGCATGAAGCTGGTTCAAAGCTTCTCGCACTTGGCGGGTTAGCTGCGACTCTGCGTTTCCCAATTGGTTAAAACCCTAAACAAGCTTTTTCTGGCTGAATCTGCAAAAGCAAGAACAGTTAGTGTTAAGAATGGAGACATATTATAAATATGAATGTTGCATATTCGTTGTTCCGGGATGAATGGGATGTCTGAAAGAAAACCGTCCATAATCATTCAGAACATAGTGGCCTCTGCAACTCTCAACCAAAGGGTAAGCTTGAAGACAATCGTGGAGAAATTCCCCCACACCGAATACAGTCCAAACGTGTTTCCAGGTCTTGTCTTTAGACTGAAGAAGCCGAAGACGGCCACGCTGATTTTCGAGACGGGCAAGATGGTCTGCACAGGCGCGAAATCCGAGAAAGAGGCCATCCAAGCGGTGAATAAGGTGGCCAAGGAACTGCGCAGCAAAGGCATCTCCATCACCAACAAGCCAGAAGTCCACGTCCAAAACATCGTTGCCTCCGCGGCACTAGGCGGAGAAATCGACCTAGAAAACGTCGTATACAAGCTGGGCCGAGTCATGTACGAACCCGAGCAGTTCCCAGGTGCAGTCTACAGAATGGACGTGCCAAAAGTGGTTTTCCTCATATTCTCAGCCGGCAAGCTCGTATGCGTGGGCGCCAAGAAAGAGCAAGAAATCTACGAAGCCGTGAACAAGCTACAGAAGCTTCTGGAAGAAAAAGAACTCATCTTCTATCCACAAGAACCGCGAGACCCTTCAGGATAGACTGACTAATCGCCTGCGAACCGCAGGATTCCTTTTAGCGATCCGCTCCAACGCCATCTCAAAAGTTTCATCAGCGGAAAGCTCCTCCTTGACGAAGACACCTGTTCGTCCAACACTATCTCTTCTAAGCAACGCACGAACCCGATCTAAGACGGTTTCGGCAGATATGCCGAGCAGCCTGGCGACTTGTTCTTCACGTCCGATTATTGCGCTTTCCCTGTGTCCTTCGGTGGTTGGCTCGATCAGCATGAGACGCTTGTCTACACCTAGTAGGCGCTGGTTGTTTCTGAGAGCGTCAAGCGTGGCTTCTCCTCCGAACCTGTAGAATTCTCTTTCTACCTTGCGCATTTTCATGAGTGGGAAAGAGACGCTTGTGTTTTCGTCTATTTCGATGTAGGCTTTCATGGCGTAGACGGGTGTGGCCTGCACGACCAAACGTTTAGAAACGCTGATAGAGGCCTTTTCCATAGCAACTTCAACGCTGAACGAAGAAACAGAGTTGGGCACAAAAACGTCCACATCGCTCTTCTCGGTAACGTCGCCTCTGGCGATGCTTCCATGCACGACCGCGCTGACCTGCGCCTTGTCTAAGGCATCCATTATCGTTAGGGCTTCGTTTCGGTATTTTTTCAGCATCCCCCATCGTTCATCATCGTAGAAGACTTCAAGCATTTCTGCATGCACTACCGGCTTCTTGGCCATCCCATTTGCCTCTTTCAAAAGACTATTGTACACGTTTATTTTAGTAGTTCTCGAGAAAAGACAGGCACGTGAGGCATGAAATGAGTTCTGACCTAGCGCTTTGCAGCGTATGCAAACGCAGAGAAGCATTCTTCTTCAGAACGTATTCTGGAGAGCGGTTGTGTAAGAGATGCTTCGTCAAATCTATCGAAGACAAAACCAGAGCCACCATCGCTAAGTACCGCATGCTCGGATTCGACGACAGGGTGGCCGTGGCCGTTTCAGGAGGCAAGGACAGCGTAAGCCTGCTACATGTTCTGGCCAAACTGGAAAGAAACTACCCCAAAGCATCGCTCATAGCAGTCACGGTGGACGAGGGAATAAAGGGATATCGCGACGAAGCCCTGAAGATAGCGGCTGAAAACTGCCAACAGCTTGGCATAGAACATGTTGTGGTGTCCTTCAAGCAGCTTTTCGGCTTGACGCTTGACGAGATCATCAGGCGCCTGCGGCGAAAGGAAGGTGAGGCGTTGACTTCATGTGCCTGTTGCGGTGTCCTGCGGAGAAAGGCGTTGAATTTGGCTGCCCGAAAGGTTGGCGCCAACAAGATTGCCACTGGCCATACGCTGGATGATGAGACACAGACGATTTTGTTGAACATTTTCCACGGCGATGTTTTGCGGCTGGCTCGCGAGAAGCCAGTTACAGATGAAGTGCATCCGAAGCTTGTGCAGAAGATAAAGCCTTTCTGCGGGATTCCAGATAGAGAAACCGCCCTGTATGCATATGCGAAGAGCATCGAGTTTCAAGGCAGACCGTGCCCGTATGCCTCTGAAGCATTAAGAAATGACGCCCGAAGCATGCTGGACAGACTTGAGGAAAGACACGCTGGAGTGAAGTTTACGATTTTCAGATCAATCGAACGCATAAGACCTGCGTTGGAGGAGCTGGACAGCAGAGAAGGGTTGATGGAATGCAGCGAATGCGGCGAGCCAACATCAGAGAGGATTTGTAGAACGTGCCAGATGCTCAGGCAGATGAAAAGGTCCCTTTAGCCGATATTCTAATGAATCCGAAGACTTGAACAAAAAGCACAATGGGCTACTGGCCCTATTTTGCTCTCCACTTTGCCAGAACCGTTGCCAAGAAGACTACGATTCCTGATAAAACCACCAGCGGTCCGGCTGACAAATTCAAGTAACTTGAAAACAGAATCCCTGAAACGGTGCTGACCACACCGAAGCAAGCGCTCATCACTGCATACTTGAACAGGCCAGCGCTAACGTTTTTTGCCGCGGCAGCTGGAACGATAACAAGGAAGCCCACTAAAAGGGTTCCAACGATTTTGATGCCCACAGCCACGACGAGAGATACCAGCAGAAGATAGAGCAGATTTATCTTGCCCACGTCAATGCCTTTTGAGACTGCCAGATCTTCCGAGATCATGCCCAACACAAGCTTTCTATAGATCAGCCGCGTCAAAAACACCGCTGCCACAGACACGGCTACTGCAGCCACAGTTTCCGGGATAGCCACTGCCGTTATGTCTCCGAACAAAGCTTCAAGGAGGTCAGGTTGCGGTATGATCAATATGCCTATCGCAAGGGCCAAAGTGAACATTGCGCCAACGATTGTTTCAAAAGGCAGCTTAGTGACTCTCCCCAAATGCCAAATGACGACGGCTGCTACGAACAGAAACGCGAAGGCTCCCAGAAAAGGAGGGAAATTGAACAAGATTCCAAGCGCGAGTCCGGGCAGTGCTACATGTGAAAGGGCGTCGCCCACGAGCGCCATTTTTTTGAGGACCATGAGAGAACCTAGGTAACCCGCTGAAACGCCCACGGAGATTCCAATCAACACGCTAAGCACCAGAGTTTCTACCATAGAGAATCACTTTTCCCCGTCAGGCGTTCCCGCGCAAACTGTTTCGCCGTAAATCGCTTTCTGTATTGACGGATTCATTATCTCCTTTGAATCACCAAAGAACGTGACGCACCTGTTCAGTGCCAGCAGATAATCTGAATATTCTCTGACGATATGGACGTCGTGCGTTATCAGAAGCACGGTTATCTTGTTTTTCTCCTTCAGCTCCTTGAGCGTTACAAATATGGGTTCTTCGCTACCAAGGTCAACGCCGGTTGTCGGCTCGTCAAACAGCAGAACGTTAGGATTGTCAGCTAAGGCCCACGCAATCAACACTCTCCGAAGCTCTCCTCCAGATAGAAAGCCCAGAGTCTTGTCTGCATAATTCCTATTATTAAGTCTCACAGGGTTAAGGGAAGTCTCCACATCCACGTGGTTTTGGAATGACAAAAACTCCTTCACAGAAATGGGAATATCGTCTACGGCGATGTTCTGTGGGACATAGCCTATCTTCGCTTTTCCTGCCCATTCAATTTTTCCAGTGTACGGCACTAGGTTCAACAGGGCCTTAAAAAGCATAGTTTTGCCTGCGCCGTTTGGTCCAAGAACGGCTAATGCTGTTCCTCTCTTTAGCTCAAAACTTACGTTGTCCAAGAGTACCTGGTTCTGAAGCTTCACGCTTAGATTTGACACCTTCAATACGCAATCGTCGTTATTTTCCATGATTCATGTGCACAACTCATGCTTGATTCCTCTGCCAATATAGGTTTTGCTGATGATTCAATGATCCGCCACGCGAGAAAACGGGCAGATAACAGGTTGACGTATATACGGGTTTTATCGCAAGGGTTTCACCTTCAGTGGTGACAAGAATATCGTAAATGACAATCATACTGCGGTGACTCCTGATGGCCTATCTCACAACCGCGATTGGCCACTAGCGCTTCGATGTTTCGATGAAGCGTCGCTTTTCAGCTTGCGCAGGATCTCTGATGCTTCGTAAGCGTTGGCGGCTGAGGCCACGGTTTTGACTCGCTCCAAATCAATTCTGCCGCCGCAGTATGGACAGGTTCTCGTCCTCTGGTCAGCCTTAGCCAGAAGTAAACCGCCGCATTTGCTGCAAGCAACCACCAGCGTCACCGTCATAATCAGCCCTGTCCGAAAGCCTTTTCACGTCACGACTAGATAACGGTTGAGGCAGAGGAGAACCTTGTGAGCGTTAAAAAGAAGATAGTGGCCAAGCCGCCTTCAGCTGAGCTTGTGCAGTCGGTTATTCGGTATTTCAAGAAAGAAGGCTTCAAGGTGGAACAGGAAGCCACGACGCTCGAAGGCTTCAGCGGCGTCTCGAACAAGTTTGACCTGATCGTGCAGAAGGGACGCGTGGCGCAAGGCGTGTGGATCAGAGACTGGAACCGAACCATAGGCGTCAACATGATCATAAATGTCGACAAGGCCTCAGAAGATGTGCGCCTGTCAAACCCTATAATCATAGGCGAAAAATTCAGCGACCACGCCAAATCCTACGCAAACAGGAGAAAAATCACCTTGCTCACCAAGAGGCAGATAGCGCAAAGCCTCAGATAAGCCGCGCCTTAGACCTTCAACAGTTCATCCAGCAAGCCTGCACTCTCCAGTTTGCCCAGCCAATCCACGATGCCAACATGACATTCTCTATCGCCATTCAATATGCTAAGCACTTCGGCAACAGTCTCAGCCACGCTCTTTGCTGTCACATCAAGCTCGCAAACCTTGTCCCCGCCGACGGCGCCTAACGCGTCTACAAGGCAGACATCAAGTATTTCCGAAGCAAGATTTTCCCACAGTTTACGGCCTGAGAAGCCGGCTTTCTCCATAAGCGCCTTAAGCTCAACGGGATCACGCCGCAAAACGAAAACGCGCGTCACTAGCTCCTTCGGAACCACCATAGCCGCGTAGTGGCCGTCAACCACCATGTCTCTATCCTCGCACCGTTCGACGAGTTCCCGCATTTTCTGCCTCATCGTAACCTCGTTGACTATCGTGGTATCTCGGTCTTTGTCTATACCTACAACAAGGTTTTCGCTCTTGGCCAATTCAGTAAGGTTAACGTACAACGCATCCAGTTGCGCAGTGAGTGTGCGGGCCAAGGTGGTTTTTCCGACGCCAGGTGTTCCGGTTATGAGGATTACGCGTTTCGGCATGGCAGGTCTGCCTTGTTTCATATTGATGCGAGCCCGGAGATAAGGGTTTCAGAAACTCTTATTCCAGTGGCTTGTGCATTTCTTGTTTGGGCTGGCGAGTTGGTGTGTGGCTTTCGGGTCTCCCTCGGGAGGCCTGAGGAAACTCCGCCCACGCGTAGAATTGCAGCGCCTGCAAAGGCGCAAGGCGAGAGCCTTGGCTCCGGAGCAGAAACGAAACGTCCGTTTGGCATATGCCTATGATGCCTGCTAAGTGGTTGAGACCGCCGAACGTGAAACGGTGAAACGGCCGTCCTGCAAGTGGAAAGGGCAAACAGACGCCGGTGAGG
>CAYGYI010000092.1:0-7120 GCA_964354055.1 uncultured Candidatus Bathyarchaeia archaeon
GTGCTTTCTTAAGTCTCAGGATCTTGAGCGCCACGGTTGTCTGCTTGCAGGCTTTTGTGCAGGCGTCTCGCACAGTTTTGTCCCAGTTTTCAGAATCGTCCACCAGCATCACGCTTTTGTAGTCTGCTCGTTTGATGTATTCGGCTATCTTCTGAGCTACCTTCTCTTTTGTTTCCTTGTCAAGTGGCATGGCGGTTTCGTGCTGGCTTAGCGGGTAGACTTCGTCTAGTTCGATGGGAATTACTCCAAAGGGTGCGGCATAGAAGCAGGTGTGCGCGTTTTTCTGTTTGAGGGTTTTCGCGAACTGCCTGTACTGTTGCGCCTTGTGGAAGGGTTTCGTCTGCGTCTGCGGAGACAATACAAGCGTCGTGGTCTGCTTAGGTTTCGCGTACCGTTCAGCTAATCGTTTCTGATAGTGCAATATTTCGGGCCTTGCGAGTCCGAGGCCTGTGAAGAAGAATAGGCCGCTGTCCTTCACCGAAGGCGCATGCTTCTCAATGAACTCGCTGTACTTGCCTATCCGCTTGACAGCAGTCATCAGCGCAGGATGTGCATGCGCACGGGTCTCTAGAAGTTCCCACAGCCTGCCGTCTCGGACGGCCTGCTTTATACGCCTGATCTCGGCGGCGCAAACGTACAGATTGTGTTCAGCGAGAAAAACTTCTCTTTCTTTGTCAGGCAATTCTCGGGCCCGATTTGGATTTGAATGTGAGCATCGAGGGCAGGCGCATGGGAAATACTCCATCTCCTCCAGCCTCAGCGTGCCTATTTCTGTCATGTATCGACCTTCCTTCGCGTACAGTGCATACGCGGCCGAGTCGAACAAGTCACAGCCTAAGGCTACAGCAAGTGCGAACATGAACGGATGGCCTGCGCCGAACAAGTGCAAAGGCCTATCAACTGGCAGGTTCATCTTCGCAGTCATAATCATGTCCACTAGCACGTCGAAGCGGTAGCGCTCCATAACCTCCGTGGGGCTGCCTAGAGCGTGGATTTGGAAGGGCAGCTTGCTCACCTCCTTCGCTGAGCGTGCCACGAGATTCAGGTAGCGTCCACCTTGAACAGGACCCACCCAAAGAATGTCCTCTTGCGTCTTGTAAGTGAAGAACTCTTTAGCACGTTTGAGGGTCTCGTTCACGGTTCGTTGTGCGTGTTCTTCTGTGACTTTCCAGCCTGTTGGAATGTCCAGAATCGTGGCTATGTCGGAGCCTATCTGCTCCTGATACTGCACGATTTCTTTCTGCGTAGCCTTTATGTCGCCATACACAAGAATCTGATACGCGCCTGAATCAGTCATCATTGCGCCGTCGAAATCCAGAAACTTGTGCAGGCTCTGCTCGATAGGCTGGCTTCGGCAACGCGTCTTCAAAATGTATGCATTGGTGATGAGCGCCTCGAATCCGAACTCCTCACGAATCCGCTTCGGTGGAATCAACTGCGTGGTAGGATTAATCACTGGAAAAAGTAGCGGCGTCTCGATCATGCAAGTCTTGGTCTTGAGTCTACCTATTCTCGCCAGTAAATCTTTGTCTCGGATTTCAAAAGACAATCCTGCAACCTTGAGCAAGAACTCAATAGGCTTGAACATAAAAAGTGTTCGTTCGAAGCCGCCACATGCAAACACGTACTCGTAGGCACTGGACTTTGCTAGAGCATAGTGAGCAGAATGAAGGTTGCCATTTTTCCGCAAGTGATAATAACTGTATTAGTTGATAACGCTGGTCAAAAGACTATCTGAAGAGGAATTGTCATGAAAAAACTTTTAGCTTTGCTTGCTTTGCTCTTGTGCGTTTCACTGTCGATGGTGGTTGTCAAGAGGGCGGAGGCTTCGCCTGGCGACATCTACGTTCCTTATAACTATTTGACCATCCAGGCAGCCATCAACGCGGCTTTGGGAGGAGACACGATCCACATCAGCGGCGGACCCTATTACGAGCATGTGGAAGTCAACAAGACGGTCTGGCTGAAGGGTGAAGCTGGCGCAATCGTGGACGGTAGTGGAACAGGCACCGTGTTCAACGTTGCTGTGAACTACGTTTACATAACCAACTTGACCATTAGAAACAGCGGCCCAGATTGGGGCACTCGGGACTCCGGAGTCAAACTGGATCAAATTGTTTACTGCTCGATACTGGACTGTCACATCGAAGGTTGCAGGCTAGGCGTCTATGCCGAGGATTGCTACCACTTGGAGGTTGAACGGAGCACGTTCGCCAACAATGACGAAGCCATCCGAACAGAACGGTCAACGTGCAGCTTCATACAGGACAACGAGCTCACAAACAACGATTACGGCATAATACTGAGCACGATTTCGAATCTTACCTTGGTTGCCCGCAATAACCTACAGGGCGGTCTCAGTGGCCTACATCTTCAAACTTGGTCTAACAACAACACTTTATACGGCAACACCGTGCGAGACTACATGTACGGCCTCACGCTTTCGCAAAGCGACTACACCATACTATATCACAACAGCTTCATCAACAACACAAATCATGTGTTCGCGCCGAGTGTGTTGGGTACGGCGTGGGATATGGGCTGGCCTGCGGGCGGAAACTATTGGGAAGACCACGAGTCAGCTGACGTTTTCAGCGGCACATTCCAAAACGAGCCAGGCGGCGACGGCATCTGCGACGCACCCTACAATCCTTACGCCGGAGCCACGGACCGTTACCCGCTCAAAGGCCCATGCCACACCTACCCCGTACAGATGGAACCCGTGCCAGAAGAAATCACGGTCATCAGCAACTCCACAGTAACTGACTTCAGCACCGACGCTGACAATCACCTGCTACGCTTCAACGTTTCGGGCACATCAGGCAAGGGATTCTGTAGAGTCGATCTGCCTGACGCGTTTGTTTCAGGTATGTGGCAAAACAACTACACCGTGCTCGTCAACGGTGAACCTATGACATTCAGAAACTGGACCAGCCGAGGCATCGTATACATATACTTCGCCTACCCGCACTCAACACATGAGGTCATCATAATCCCAGAAAGCCCCTGGCTACTAGTATTACCACTGCTGACTCTAACTTCAGCCCTAGCCATAGTCCGCAGAAAGAAGCGTAAAATGGTATAGACTCCACACACTTCACCTTCTCTTTTTCTAGCCTGCGCAATAATCTAATATCTCCCATGTGTTTGATATTGTGCTATGATTCGTGTCATCGATCTCGGCGACAACTGAACGCGAAGCCACGGCAAAAACTCTTAGAAGTCTAGAGCTTGAGCACGTTTGGTTTGAACTTGTTGATCCGTCGGTCGATGAGCTTGAGGCCGTGGCTAGCAAGACGGAAATTCCTGCGGATTTACTGAGGCTACCTGAGGTCAGCAACTTCGTGAACTTGAGGCTTGAGCCTGACTACGGCATCATAAACTTCGTGGTCGTTCACGACATACTCGAATCCAAAGATATACGCTCCATAGTAATCGCGTTTTCCAAGAGGTTCTTGGTCACAGTGGAAAAAGGTGACGAGTAGCTTGTGATGGGTATGGCTAAGACGCGTTTGAACAAGTCGCGTGTGGCCCCGCCTGCGCTGGTGGCCTACTACCTGCTAGATGAAATCATCTAGATCAACAGCTTAATACGGAACTTGACCTCCGTCATGTTCTACCTCACCATAATAACCACCATAACCAGCTTCCCAAACACCGTCGCCACGTTCTTCGGCATAAGCCAATTCGGAACCACCGACTACCACATCATCTACCTCGCCATGATACTATCCATCGCGTTGCCGTCTCTGTGGCTATGGAAAAGAAAAATGGCTCAAACTCGAATAGCGTCATAGTTGCACTTGGCAAGCTATGAGTCAGCCAACTATGATCCGGCCTTCCTTTTTGTCTTGCTACAAAAACTGAAATACAAGAAGTAGCCACCGAAGCCTGATACCCATGATTCGGGAACTATTACCTGTATCCGTTCTTATGTTTCTTCTGGTCAGCTTTCTTTGGCGGATGGTTCAGAGCCGGGCATGACCATATTGAAGGCAATGTCTGGAGTGCCACGATGTCGGCATTTCCATATGGCACAAACGTAACCTAGGCTATCACGGCAGAAGACAAAGTGGGCAACATGATAACAACTGAAGAGCTTGGATACGAGTACAAGTACCCTGTGATCACGAGTTTCAGACGCGGTTCTACTGGCCTTATTTATGGCGGCTCCTTTGGTGGCGTTTGGGATTCGCAGAAAGAGAGGTTGACAGAACAACACATCATGATGCCTTGCACGAAGACATGCGCCTCTAGAACATGAAGCAGAATCTTTGAGATCACGATTGGGAATTTACAGAAAAAAGAGGGGAAGCGTTTCTGTGGATGCACATCTAGGCTGGATATCCTACGTTGTTGCCTGCCATCGTCAAATCCACAGAGTTGATCACGTAGTCTCCGTTAAGATCTGCCCACTCGTTTTGATCCCAGTTCGGCGAACCTTGATGGCATCCATAAGCGGCGGCGATGATTGCAACATCATATATATCTATGGCTCCGTCTCCGTTTATGTCTCCGGGTGGCCAAGCCACTGAGAGTGCCAACGTTCCGTCGCCGCCACTTGGTACAGGTGCGTGTCCAACATAGTCTCCGTTGTCGTCGAGAAGCGGATGCTGATTCACTCCTCTGTCTAGGACAGTCTGATATGCATCATTGAAGGCGTTGCCCACGCTTTTCATCTGCATCAAGCTCTGGAAGAAAGCATGAGAGAAGATCGGCAAATAAGGCGGGTTCTGGGCGTCGTTGGCTGATGGCGTAAACGCGTCGGTAGCTGTGGCAACTATCCTGTTTGGTGCTGATATCGCCTCAATGAGAAGCCCGCTAAAGCAGGCTTCCATCACGAAGAACAGCTTGCCGTAAGTCAACTGCGATAGCCATGTGCTGAACTCTGAGCCTGAAATGCTCTTGTCTGAGGTTCTTCCGCCTACTCCGAAGTGCCACGTCTCGCCGTAAGTGGTCCACCCGTGATCAAGGAAATACATGAAGATTACGTCGTTGCTGTCGGATCTGGCCTTCAACCACGCTGTGATGGCGTATCTTACGGTGGCTTTCGATGTGGCGTTATCCACACCCGGCCTTGTGGTGTTCCAGTGTACATAGTACACATGGTCAGCCTGATAGGAACGTGTAAGCAAGACACTGTAGGCTTCTGCGGTTTGCAGATCTTCCTGTGATCGGCACCCGTCGCCGGCTCCTGTAGTGCCTGCCACTATCAGACCCCAATTCTGCACAGCGTCATGAGGCGCCACTGCTTTAACAGGACACACGCTAAACACATAGACAGACAAAGCCAGCATCAACGCAAATACTATTGCAGTCTTTCTTCTTATCAAAAAGATCACACCCATTGGATTGCCTGTGAATTAAATATAAGCTTTTCTCACTATGTTGACGCAACAGTTTACAACAAACTTTCTCCTTTTGAACATTCAGAAAGGTGCATAGATCTCAATAACCAGACTACTTACAAGTATAGCGGCTGCCAAAGCCTATGAAAAACAAACACCTGCACGGTTCGTCCATGAGGCTCCTGTCAAGCCTGAAAAAACATGCGGCCATGGTGAACCATTTGGCTGAACGTTTTTTGGAGCCTGTTTTTCAATGTGCGGCCGTTACTGCAGGAATATGAGGTCTATGATGCGGCTTTCGCTCGCGTCAGGCGCGTTCTGGTGTCTAGCGAAGATGGTGAAGTATTTTCTTGTCAGTCGTCTGACTTTTGCTTCGTCGTTTGAGTATTTTGCGTGCAGAAGCTCGTGTATCAACGTGGCCTTGGCTCTGGCCTTAATGTAAAAGTAAACCATCTCCTTCTCAAAATCCCGAACCAACCTGCGGCAAAACTCCAACCGCCTCGGATAAATGAAAATCTCGCCTTTGCTGCTGAACTTCCCCGCAAGGCCGTTCCCGTTCTCCATTCGATACGGATACATTCCCACCTGAACGCTCGCAACCCTACGCTCCTCGATATTCTCCCTCCGCATAATCCAATCAAGAAACCGCTGAAAACGAGCATCCTCCAAAACCTTCAACGTAACCGCAGCATACTTCGCGTAAAATCTGATATGCCTATCAGAAAACTCCCCACCATCTGCAGAGCAGATAGCTATCTGCATCCTACCTGACAAGCTTCCACTCCGCGTTCCCACATCATTCAACATACACATTACAGCTAATTCCGAAGAAAACTAGAAAACCTAGTCCGCGCACAAGCGCCTTCGGACACTCAACCATAAATGCTCTGCAATACATATTAACCTTGTTGAACGGACTGCCACGATAGACACAAGCTTCCCACTGCTTAATGAGAATAGGCTTATTAGAAGACGTTCACCGCATAGACTACCATATAACGGTGGATTCGATCATGATTTTGAAGTCTGTCACGGACGAGCTGTCTGGTAGCCGCGCCAAGTCTTTTGTGGTTGGTGTTTCGGGTTTTCATCGTATTCAGGGTTCTGTGATGTTTAATGAGGCTGCCGAGTACGTTAAGGCCGAGTTGCTCAAGCTGGGTCTAGCTGATGCGGTTATCGAGCAATTTCCTGCTGACGGCGCAAGCAAGTACTGGACTTACACTTCGCCTGTAGGCTGGGCGGTGAAAAGCGCGGAGCTTCACCTCGTCGAACCGCGGGAAGAGATGATCTGTGCGTATGAGGATTTGCCTCAGTGCCTGCACACGTTCAGCAACGCCACGCCAGCCGAAGGCGTAACCGCCGAGCTAATAGACGTAGGCACAGGCACAAAACCATCCGATTATGAGGGTAAGGATGTTAGGGGCAAATTTGTGCTGGCCTCGGGTCGCGCTAAACTTGTTCACGAGCTTGCCGTCTACAAGTACGGCGCTTTGGGTGTTTTGACGGATACGATTACATATGAGATGCCGGGAGTACGCGAAAGTTTGGATATTCCGGATGCACATGCATATCAGGCGATTTGGCCTTCTGCTGAGGAGCTTACCAAGGTCACGTTCGGCTTCAGCCTCAGCAAACGCCAAGGCAATATGCTACGCGCACTCCTCGCAAACGGCAAGACCATCAAGCTCAAAGCCAAAGTAGATGCGCAACTCTTTCCATTCTACGAAGATGTGGTCACCGCCACCATACAGGGCAAAAGCAAACCGAACGAG
>CAYGYI010000093.1:0-7046 GCA_964354055.1 uncultured Candidatus Bathyarchaeia archaeon
CGGCTTGCCGCGCCCTTCTTCAGCTCTCAAGCCGAGCCATTCTCCAGACGGCGTTGCATATCACGCCTTTGGCAGTGTCTGTTTAACGTTGTCGGTGAAACTTTCACATCTAGTGCTAGTCGCTTGCCTTTGCATGGTGTCATTATGAGCGTTCGATGGCTCACTTTACCCTTCGCTCCACATCGGTGATGGGGAGCTGCATCTCGCCGTTTATGGCTTCTACTAACTTCGTCAAAATACTTGTGAAGCGGCTTCGGATGATATAAGGGTTACGTTGCTGAGTCTATTTGTTGTAGGAGGGTAATTTTTATATGAGGAGGCTTTTATTTCGGTGGTTGATGTGTGTTGTATGGTGCCTCGATAGCTCAGCCTGGTAGAGCGACAGCCTTGTAAGCTGTAGGTCGCGGGATCGACGCCCGCCCGAGGCTCCACACGTTAACAGGAGCATTCCAACATGAAAGAAGATAAGGTCAGGAAGGCCGTAAGGAAGGGTTACGCGGAGATTGCCAAGCAGGGCGGTTCTTGCTGTTCCTCAGGCTCATGTCGAGATAACGTGGATTCGCGTGCCACGATCAGCAAGAGCATTGGCTATGGTGAGGATGAGCTTGCGTCGCTACCTGAGGGTGCGAATCTTGGTTTGGGCTGCGGGAACCCTGTGGCGCTTGCTTCGCTGAAACTAGGCGAGACTGTGCTTGATTTGGGTTCAGGCGGGGGAATTGACTGCTTTCTAGCCGCGAAGAAGGTTGGCGAGAAAGGCCACGTTATCGGCGTGGACATGACGCCCGAAATGATTGACAGAGCGCGCGAGAACGCGCAGAAGGTGAAACGAAAGAACGTCGAGTTTCGTTTGGGCGAGATTGAGAATTTGCCCGTGGCAGACAATAACGTTGACGTAGTTATTTCGAATTGCGTAATCAATCTGTCGGTTAATAAACCTAGAGTTTTCGCAGAGACGTTTCGCGTGTTGCGGCCTGGTGGACGTCTGATGGTTTCCGACATCGTGCTGATGAAGGAGCTCCCTACGGCTGTCAGGAAAAGCATCAAAGCGTATGTTGGCTGCTTGTCAGGCGCAATGATGAAGGACAAATATCTTGCCGCCATCAAGAAAGCAGGCTTCAAAAACGTCAAGATAATCGAGGAGGCCCAATTCCCAGTTGAAGACATGGTCAACGACCCTACGGCCAAGAAAATCGTTAAAGAGTCAGGGCTAGGCGACAAAGACGTGAAAGGCATCGCGAAGTCAGTGTCCAGCGTCAGAGTCTACGGCGAAAAACCGAAAGATTAGCCAAAACACTTGAGAGCTTCTTACACTTGCTCTGTTTCTGCCTCTGGCCGACCAGATAGCTAGCTCACAGGCACCGTTGCCCACATGACATTGTATAGATTGAGGCAAATGCTTTGGCTTGCTCACCAACCGACAAGCTCAGGCAAACCACCATAGATCGAACCACAGCACAGTTCTCCAATCTAGCAGAATTGTCGACGCTAGCGTTCTAGACATAATTAGCGCTTCTACAACCCGAAAGGCAAACCATAATTGCCACAGAAACCTTTCACCTACACGGGAACACTATGCCGCGTCAATTCATCATCTACAGCCGACTGGGCAGAACAGACGCCCATTTCATCAACCTGCACGACGCGGGAAGACTGGATGTAGTGCACGAGTGCATAGTCTCCGCACTGTTCCTTTCGCACGGCCTCCGCCGAAACGTGGTCTTCCATGCCGTGCTTTCAGGTCCGCCTAGGCCGCCTGTTCACCTGCAGATAGATGGCGCCACGCTCTTCGATGTGCGCACCGACCAGCAAACCTGGACCACCATACTCAAGAACGTGCTACAAGGCAAACCTCACCCAGGCATAACCACTGACAAAACCAGCTTCGAAACACTTCTCAAAACCAAAGCCGCACAGCAACAAGTTTATGTGCTCGAAGAAAAGGGCACAAACATACACGACGCAAACCTCAGCGAGGACAGCGTGTTCGTACTCGGCGACCATATAGGTCTACCGAAAACCGCGGAAAGCTACGCACTGCGCTATGGACAAAAAGTAAGCCTCGGCAAACAGCCCTATCTAGCCGCACACTGCATAACCATACTAAACCACACACTAGACCAACAAGCCAACACGTGACCTGCCCTAAAGCTGCTGCAAGGCTGATATGAGAAACCCGACTAAGCCCAATACCAGAAACACCGCGAACCCGGTTCCAAAACTGCACTTATTCTTAGTCCCGAACCGCGTGCCCACGCCGCCCAAATAAGATTTCCAGACAAACCCGATAACTCCGAGAGGCAAACTGATAAGCTTAATCCAACGCGTCTGTGCAGTAAAATCAGCCCAAGCCCTCCTAGCCGCATCAATATCCGACAGATTAGCCGTCATCTCTGGCAGCAAAACCAATGTTACAGCAAGACCGACAAGCTGAATTGTCACATCAGCAACGTAGGCATATCCAGTGACAGCCGCAACAGTCTTGAAATCCCACTGGCTGGTGTTATCACACAACGTCCTCACCAACGCAGTTTTCACAAGCCAGAACACCACAAGCATACCCAGCGACAGAAAAAGCGCAATTACCTCTACGCCGCTCATGAAGTTCCAGAAAATTGCCACGTATTCGCTTGGACCCGTGACATGAATCTTCTGAAAAGCCACCGCCAACGCGACGCCTGACAAGACTGCCTGCAACAGCAAGATCAGAACTGGCCGCCATAATCAGGCGAGAGCGCTATATCTCTCATGGCTGAAGAGGTGAAACCAAAGCTTTCCACAGTCTCTGAGGCACCAAGTATTTGCGTACATATTGCTCCTCAGGCTTCTCCTCTGATGCCGCTTCAGGCGTAGTGGGTTCCTGAATAGGCTCCTGCGCTCGTCTGAAATTCGCTCCGCAATTCTTGCAGAATTTGTCCTCCGTTGCCACAGGTGCCCGCATGCAGGGCATTTGAGATTCTCTTCAGCGTTCATCAGACACCACAACTCGAGTTTTTCGCTGTGCGATGTTTAACAATTCCTAAACGCAAAAAAACATATTATAGATACCGCAAATTCAGATTCATGTTTAATAACCCTTTAATGCCATCCAGTGATCTTTTCTAGCTCGTGGTTTAATTGTTCGATCAGAAAAACAAAAACGAAACCGAAGCTCCATCAGATTTGAACACCGAGGAAAGCAGTTTCACGTTTGAGCCTGCACAAGTCGAGATTGGTTCAGGCTACACGCTACAGATCAGCCGCGACCAAAACGAACACCCCGTTGTAGACATCAAAACCTACGGAAAGATTGATATGCAAAAAGTCAGGCGGGATATCGAACGCAACTTTCCGAACGCGCATATAAGGCAGATGGGTCAGTCAGCCGTCATAACAGTGGTCAAAGCCAGCAAAAAGAAACCCAAAACACGCAAGAAATAGCCATCCACTCATTTTTCAGCCAAAAAAACAGAACTGCGATACGAGATTGAAATAAAAGCAAAAACGCTCCGATATAACTTTTCTCACTGAAACCGCAAAACTCAACATGCAACATAGCAGTTCCAAATGAAGCCGAAGGACTGCTTCCGGCATGTACAGATAAACCATAGAGACGAGAGATCAGCCTTCTCTGCTTTTGCGCAATCAGTTTTTAAGTAACCAGGTTAATCTAGTCAAAAACTGAAACTGTAGGGCATGACGAACACGACAGCACCAGAAGACCCTCCACAGGACAAGAGCCAAGTAGACCTGAAGCCACTCTACGTCCGCTCAGTCATAAACTCGCTGAGCCAAGGCATGGTTAGCCCGTTCACAAGCGCCTATGCCGTGCAGGAGCTCGGTGCCTCGTCAAGCGACATGGGCTGGTTCCAGTCCACGTCAAACCTCACAAACAACATCATGCAACTATTCTGGGGTCGCCTCAGCGACCGCACAAAACGACGCATACCCTTCATCGTCGCAGGAGGCCTCGTCGTGGCGACACTGTACGCACCAATGATATTCGTGAGCAGACCATATCAGTTGATTCTGCTGCTTGCGGTGCAGGCGCTACTCGGCTCTATGGCTACGCCTGCGTGGTCAGCCCTCATCGGTGACCTTATTCCCTCGACCAAGCTTGGCCAAGCTAACGCCGCAGTAATCATGTACGCGCAGGCCGGAGGTTTAGCTGCCACACTCGGCTCAGGCATAATCATGTACATGGTCGGCGGCTCCTACCATCAGATGCTTGTCATTCCAGTTATCGTGGCCACGGCCTTCGGCGTTGCCTCCAGTCTGTTCATGATACGTATAAAAGAAAGAACGAAAGGTCAAAAAGTCAACCTAAGAGAGCAGTTCAGCCCAGATATGTTCAACATAGTGAAATATGCGAGGCAAAGTCCCAGCTTCGTTAGATACTGTTGGGTCGCCGCCACGTTCGAGTTCTTCATGTCCATGTCGTGGCCTCTGTTCGCAATAACACAGGTGACCGTGCTCAAAGCCTCTCCGCTGCAGATAGCCCTAGTCTCAGTGGTGCAGATGTTCGTGATGATTCTCTTTCAACGTTGGACAGGAAGACACGCCGATGCCGTAGGCAGGAAGCCTCTGCTAGTCGCGTTCAGGTTCATTCTCGTCACGGTGCCCATAGCCTACGCTCTGGCACCCGACATAAACCTGCTCATAGTCTCAGGCCTCTTCTGGGGATTCGCCCAAGTCATAGGTCAAACAGCCGCCGCCACCTACCTGCTCGATATTGCACCCAAAGAATATCGAGGCAGCTTCGTAGCCGCATACAACCTCATTATTGGCGTAGTCACATTCACAGGCAGTCTTATAGGCGGATACCTAACGGACTACCTAACTACACTGCTTGGACTCGTAACTGCCCTACAAGTAGTCTACGCCATCTCAACAGTCGGCCGCACCGCAGGCGCCGCACTCCACTTCACACTCAAAGAAACCCTCAAATCGTCTCAAGTTAAGAATCATTAATGAAATGTTCATATCCACGATGCTCAACGAGAATCTGCTTTGTGCCAACTTTTAGCAGAATGCGCCTGCTTGTCGTCACTTTTCCAATGGGCAACAGCATACCGCCTGCCTGTTCAACTGCGTCAACAGCCTTCTTCCAGCAATCTGCCTTTAGGGTCAGAACGAGCTCGTATTCTTCTCCGCCATAAAGCGCCAGCTCCGTGGCGTCCAGTTTGTTGGTGCGCGCGAACTCTTGCGCTTCCTCAGCCACTGGAAGCCTATCAAGCGTCATGCCCACATGGCTTGCTCCCGCGATCTCATGTAGACTCCACGCCAAACCATCGCTCGAGTCAATCGCCGCAGCCACGGCCTTCGCGTGGCCAAGTGCTAAACCCTCCTTCAACCGCGCTTGAGGCATCAGAACAGATTCCACGAGCATGCCGCGAGTGTGAAGAGACGCTCTGGCCTTGTGAGTCAGTATCCTGAGGCCAGCAGCGGTTTTGCCGAAAAATCCTGTCACCGCAACGATATCGCCAGGTTTTGCGCCGCTCCGCAAAGCCATCTCGCCTTCTCTTGCGGTTCCGAACACCGAAAGGCTGATCACCAAGTCAGAAGTCTCGCCAGTATCGCCTCCGACAACGTAGGCACCGTATTCACGTGCTCCAGCGTTGAGGCCTCTGCCGATCTGCACTATCGCGCTTTTTCTGAGGCCTTTCGGGAGACCGAGTGAAACAAGTACGGCAACAGGCTTCACGCCCTTGGCGGCAAAATCGCTGACATTCATAACTACCGCCTTGCGGGCTGCCTGCCACAGGTTCATCCTTTGCGGCACATCAGTCAGGCCCACAAGCATGTCCGTCTTCAGCACCGCAACACGACCATGTCCGAGATTGCATGCAGAAACGTCGTCGCCGAAAGGCACAGGCATCCCTGGCATTATATCCAACTGGCTCTGAATGATCTTGATAATCTCCCGCTCGCCTAATTCCCTGCATTTCTTCACTTTTATCTCACCGTTCAACCTCGAGTTAGTAAAGCTTAAATGGAACAACATACGCTGTTATGAAAACCTCGAGGTAAAAACGTTGCTCAAAATAAAACCATTCGAAGTGGGAACAGATGAGGAAACATATGTCGCAATATACAACGCGACATTCTGGGACTACGACGATATCAGAAAGATGACGCTTGAAGAGTACAGGAAAATCCAGAAGTCTCCAAACTACAGCGCAGAAGGTTTGCTTGTGGCCGAGTGGAACGACAAGGCTGTAGGCATAGTTGATGCCTTCGTGGATAAGCTCAGAAAAGAACGAAAAGGTTTCATCCAGTCGCTGGGCGTGCTTCCCGAGTTCAGACGAAGAGGCATAGCCAAAAACCTCGTGAACGTGGCAGTGGAAAACCTCCGGCGCCGTGGCATGAAAGCCGTTGACACATCGGCACAAACCGATCGCGAAGGCTGCCTACGCATCTTCGAGAGTCTCGGTTTCAGGCAGATCCGCGCCACGAGCCTGATGAAAACAAGCCTCAAAAACATTCCCTCCAACATTAGAGAAAACCGCCAGATAACCATAAAAACCGCAAACATAGCGAAAGACGAAGATGTCAAATTGTTGAACATGCTTGACAACGAAACCTTCAGGGAACATTTCAACTTCCGTCCCAGAACTCTTGAGGAGACACTGTACACACTTTTCGAGATGCCTTGGTACAGACTCCAAAAATGGTTCTTCGCCGAACTCGACGGCAAGGCCGTGGGTTACGTTGGCGTCGCTGTCGACGAGGACCTCAACGAAGAGAAGAACCTAAAGTGGGGATGGATCTGGGATATCGGTGTCCTCAAGCCGCACAGACGAAAAGGCGTTGGCGCACGCCTAATGCTTCACGGCATGCAGACGATGAAGAAGATGAAAATGGAAGATTCGATGCTCTACGTTGACGACATGAACCCCACAAAGGCCATCGAGCTCTACAGGAAACTAGGCTTCAACGTGTTCCGAAGAAACATCATCTACGAGCTGAAAATTGCTTGACAGCCATCAGCCAGCGGTACGCTACTTAAATATGTGAGTTGTGAAAAGCTAGTATGCTGCGCCTCGGTAGCTCAGCTAGGTAGAGCGGCA
>CAYGYI010000094.1:0-6991 GCA_964354055.1 uncultured Candidatus Bathyarchaeia archaeon
CATGCTGATCAGACCTACGAGCCACCACTTGTAGCGGAAGAAGTTGCGAAAGTCATGTTCCAGCATGTGTATTATGCCGATGCCTCGCATCTATTGCCAGCCTCCTCCCTCGATGCGCTTTTCGTAGATGATCACACCTACAAACGTGAAAAACGAAAAGAAAGCAATCACTCCCAATAATGGTAGCAGAGGGTTATCTAGTACGAAAAACTGGGATTCTATGCCTGTACCCCAGCGGAATAGGTCAGCCGTGAAGGTTATTGGGTTGAAGTTGGCAAGCCACCCATAGAAGGGGTTGGATTTCTGCACAATTGCCAAGGGGTACATGGCTGTGCTTAAGCGCACGATCAAAGCGTCCAATATGCCCATGAGGATGTCGAAGCGGTCGCTGGATTTGATGATTACAGCGATGGTAATGCTTAGGCCCGAAACCCCGAAGGCAAAAAGGAACAGCGAGAACAGGGCAACAAGGAAGTTGAGCGGGTTGATCGCGCCAATTACGTACAATGATACGCCGATGAGCGGTCCCACGTAAATGAACGCGCGGAGACCGCCGCCTATGGATCTGCCCAACACAAGCTGTCTCCTCGAAACTGGCAGGCTGAGCAAGTATTCGAAGACGCCGTGTTCTGCCTCCTCATAGATGTCGAAGCCAATGAAAATGGCCGCAGAGTAGAGCGTCATAATTGAAAGCCCTGAAACGTAATATTGGAAATAGTCTGGGATGTTCACAAGTCTCGAGGCTATGAGACCGAACAGCGCTATCTGAGACACGAACCAGATTGCTCGCATGATGATCATGAACTTGTACTGAAAGAATAGGCGGACATCACGCTCGACAACTAAAAGGAGCTTGTTCGTTAAATGCTCACTCTCCGCTCTTCTGAGCTTCCTCAATGGTTAGACCTGTATAGTGAATGAAAACATCATCTAAACTGGGTTCACTCATGTGGATAGCTTTGACAGGTATGTCTTTTTTCATGAGAATGCTCATCAGTCTAGGCACGACTTCCTCAACTTTATTGAGGTATAACCGCAGGTTAGAAGGCTTCAACTGAACCACGTCCACGACCTCTTTGAGGCCCTTCAGCTCCTTGATTACATCGCTAGGTGGCTCGCCTTCAAGCTGCACTTCCACGATGTCGCCGCCGGGTATGCTATCTTTCAGCTTCTTAGGCGTCTCGCACACGAGCAACTTGCCCCGATGAAGTATGCCCACACGGTCTGACAGCTTGTCAGCCTCATAAAGCTCATTCGTTGCTAGAATGATAGTCGTTCCCTCGTCTCGCAGTTCAAGAAGCAGGTTCCATACCTTGTGCTTGCCGACAATATCAATTTGCGCCGTAGGCTCGTCAACAATAGCTATCTTGGGTCTCTGAATCAGCACTTTGGCCACTTCGACTCGTTTCCGCATTCCGCCTGAGAGTGCGTGAACATTTCTGCGTCTAGCATCCCACATATCAAGTGTCTCCAGAACCTCTTTGACTCTCTTTTTGCGCTCTTCTGTTGAGAGACCGCACACTTTGGCGTGCCAGTTGACTATATCCCACGGCGTGCTTACCCACAGCATCTTAGGTTCCTGAAAAGCTATTCCTAGGAGGCTGCGCACTTTGTCCGGATTCTTCTTGATGTCATATTCGCCTACAGTGGCGGTTCCGCCTGTCGGCTTGATTACTGTGCCAAGCATAAGTATAGTGGTGGTCTTTCCTGCACCGTTAGGCCCCAAAAGACCAAGAATCTCGCCTTCCTCAACATCCAGATCAAGATGGTCAACCGCAACCACATTGCCATACTTCTTGCTCAAATCCATTATCCGAATTATCGGCGCCATGACTACACCTGAACAGAACCAGATACAATATCGTACCGCTTAAATAAAACTAACGGGAGCGGACAATCTTCAGACTTCTGATCACAAGCCAATTGGCAAGACGGGCAAGAATCAACGAATTAGGCCTTGAACATCGCATAAGACTTGTATACTCTAAACACCTATTGAAGAGCGCGCTAGGCAAGAGAAACCTCACAAGTGGTCTTAGAATGCGGACAAACAAAAACACTATTCAGAGTCATCTTGACAAGTGGCAACAGATTCTTAGATTGAGAGACTGGGACATCGCAGTCAAAATAGTCACGACCAAGTGGCGCAAGGCTGGCGATGTCAAGGTCGATTTAGATGACAGAAAGGCTATTTTGCTGATCAACGCGAACCCGAAATGCGAAAACCTCGAAGAGTTAGTTATTCACGAACTGCTCCATGTGAAACTCTACGGCATGGATCAAATGCTAGAGGAACTACTATCCGCGGTTTATGGTGAGAAAGAAGATGATCGCAAACGAGGATTTGCTTACACCCAGTTCATGGTTTTGCTCGAGTCCACAGTCGAAGACCTAACAAAGGCATATCTAACCGCCAACTGTAGCAGGAATCCATTGTCCTTTGGCAGACTACAAGACCAAGTTGACAAAGAGCTAAGCGGATAACAGACGCAAAGCACAAAACTGCGAGGCATGGCACAGGAAAGCGCAACTTAATATTCGGAAATAGAGGTATTCTAGCTATAGAATCGCCTCGTATAGCGTGGGATAACGACCTGAAAGAGTACCTGATTGGCACAGGCGGTTGGGCCTACTACCGGATTCCAGGTCTTCACCCGCTCGTGGCCTATTCGCACGCATTCAACTTCGTGGAAGTAAACAACACCTTCTACCAGATTCCGCACATCAGAGAGGTGCAGAGATGGCGAAAGCTTGTCCCACGAAACTTCCACTTCGCCGTGAGGGCTCATCGAACCATAACACACACGCACAGATTGCAGCCTACAGGTGAGGCTCTGGAGACTCTTGAGAAAATGATGGAAATCTGCGCTGTGTTAAATGCTGATGTGCTGCATATGCTGGCGCCGCCTTTGTTCGAACCCACAAAAGACGCTGTCGCAGGCATAGGTAACCTTTTGGCCTCGGCAAGTCTTGGAAGAACACGTGTAGCTTTGGAGATACGGGGCATAAACGCTAAGGAGTTACCTCCTCAGCTTGCGAAGATCATGCAGAACCGCGGCGTAATCCATTCGGTGGATTTATCCAAGGGCGAAAAGCCTGCATACGAATCTGATATGCTATATTCTAGACTGTTCGGCAAGGGAATGCACAACATCTACCAACCTACCGATGATGAACTCGCCGAAATAGACAGCAAAGCCACTGCCTCTGGAGCCGAGAACATAACCATGAGCTTCCACTTCATGCACATGTACAAAGATGCGGCAAGGCTAAAGGTTTACAAGCAAACGGGCAAGTTCCCGCAAATCACCGACTCAACGGCCCTGTCTTCGCTGGAAGAAGTGCTCAGAGAAGACGCGTACTTTCCATCCACGAGACAGCAACTCATAAACAACCAAGGCTGGAAGCTCTTTGACCAAACCGTGGCTGAACGAGCCCACGCTGCTGACCTTTTGCAGAAGCTGCCAGAAAAGACGTACACCAGCGTAGGCGACGTAATCGCCACGCTACAATCGGTAATGAGATGACCATGCCATGACCGACGAGGAAAACTTGTTTCTAGGCACATCAGGCTGGAGTTACAAAGAGTGGGTAGGCCCGTTCTACTCGAAAGAAGACAAAAGTCTCCTCAGCGCCTATACGAAAGTCTTCAAAACCGTAGAGATCGACTCCACGTTCTATCGTTACCCTACGAAGGGCATGGTCATGGGCTGGGCTAGATACTCGCCCGAAGGCTTCGTCTACACAGCCAAGCTACCGCGGTTGATAACGCACGAAAGAATGCTTGACCTGTCACAAGATGTCGAAAAAGATCTTCAAAGGTTTTTGGAGCTTATGGAGCCTCTTTCACTGGGCGGCAAACTGGGTTGCCTCCTCATCCAGCTGCCGCCAAAACTTGGGTACAAGCCAAAAGAGATGGAAGATTTCTTCAAGATACTTCCGACTCATGTCAGGTTTGCGGTTGAGTTCAGGAACCTCACGTGGATGCGGTCTGAAACATGGACTTTGCTTACGAAATATAACGTGGCATATGCAAATGTGGATGAGCCTCTGCTACCCTCGGAGGTTCACTTGACCTCAGATATCGCCTATTTTCGGTGGCATGGACGTGGAACACAACCATGGTTTAACTACCGCTACAAACCTGAAGAACTGAAGCCTTGGGTTCCAAAAGTTAAGGAGGCGAAACAAAAAGCGAAAACGGTCTACGGCTACTTCAACAACCACTTTCACGGATATGCAGTTGAAAACTGTTTGCAGGTGGCTGAAATGTTGGATGCCCTAACGCCGCAGCAGGCTCAGGCCAAGCAGAAGGTGGAGTGCTATTTCAAAGACACAGCAAGACTGAAGGAGTCCAAGCTTGAAGCATTCTTCAACCAGCCACAACCGAGCATACAAAGTCTGCTGAGTGCCTTCACAGATCAAGGCAGGATCAAAAGAGCCGAGGAAATCAGCAACAGCGAGCTTCACATAGACAAACAGACCTCTTCACGAATAGAAGCTACTATACGAAACTACTACATAACGATAGACACGCAGGGCAGAGTCATTGAACACGATTGCGAGGACTGGATTAAGTCGTTGGAGACAAAACGATTCTGCAAACATGTTGGGAGGCTGTTCCTTTCGCTTGAGTCAAGTCGAGCTGCAAGCCTGCTGAAACACATTCGTGAGGAAAAGGATCTCTGGAAATTCAAGGCGCGAGCTTAATTGAGGGGGTTACCCTTCATAACTATGAGTCAGCGTTTAAAGCCGCTATGTCGTTTTTGATTGGCCACACTTCAATAGAAACCTCTACGTGGTTTCATTGTCTGTTTGTAGTTGAGCAGTGTTTATGGTTGAGTACGATCGATATTGATGTTGGATAGTTAGTTTTTGTCTTGTGCTTTGATTCATAATGCATATGTGCATGTCTTCATTCTTGCTATTTGCGATAGTGATGACTGCGAACACGAGGCTTGACCGCCGGTTGCAAATACTTTTCCACACGCTTGGTCTCAGCTGTCTAGGTGGCGCCACATTCCTGCAGGTTCTCATGTTCACCGACATACTCCAACGCGGACGCTTCACCGCAATCGAAAGCAACCTGCCTGTCCTGTCCCTTGAGATAGGCTTCACAGCCTTCGCGCTCGTATACTTCCTGTACATGTACCAGCGATTCATTCGCACCGCAAAACGACCATTATAGAAACTTTGCGGAATTTGTTTTTCCCAAGTCTCGTCACTCAAAGACAGGATTAAGGAATAAACCTTAAAAACAGAACCTCCACAGAGGCTAGAATCGGCTTTTGTCGCACGGTGAGAGCTATGAAATTCAAGAATCTGTACACAGTTCTATTCGCGGCTATTGTGACTTTGGCGCTTATTCGGAGCTCCTCCGCCCAAAAAATGGTTGAGATGGAGACCTTTTTCTCACAAATCTACCCTGGCATCTCCATAAACCTCAACGCAACGCGAGAAACCATTCCTGGCCAAAACATCATGACTGAAGTTTCAGTGAACTGCCGATCACTTGATATCGTTGTGGAAAGCTTGAACGTGACCATGTACGGTTTCAAGGAAGGAAAGGACAAGATCACACTGGCTAATCTAACATGTTTTGAAGCAGAAACGCCCATAACTTTCAACGAGACGACACTCTTCAACTTGACCACGCTTGTTCCAGCTGGTGTGTGGGACACTACGTATGTGGATTTACATCTCAGCTACATGATTGGAGGCGAACCGCACGCCTACTCGCCGAGCTTCTCAGCCACGCTGATAAGAAACGTCTATCTGGAAGATCTTGAACAGCAGCTCAAAAACCTAAACGAGAGTCTCCGCTTGCTGAATAACACTTACTGGCGGCTGAACAGCACTTACATACAACTCAACCAGACCTACTGGAACCTGCAACAGAAGTACAATTCGACGCAGACGAACGCCGAAGACTTGTACAACGCGCGCCGCGTAACCGTGATCCTTGGGATAACGGCTGCGTTTTTCGTTGCCTCAACGGTCTATTTGATTATCCGAAAACCCAGAGAATACTGGTAAATTGCTAGGCCTCTCTTCCTTCCGCAAATAAAGGCAGAACTTGGTGTTTGTGTAGGTTCTGAGCTGCGATGAACGTAAGTCCGTGTTGCGTAAGTACTTTTGCGGTCTCGTTAACCGCGTCGTGTTTGTCGAGGTAGTTTACTAGCAGTTTGGACATCAGACTTTTCGCCACTATGTCCTTTTTGGGAATGAAGTAGTCAAGGATATCTGACGGGTGGTCGCGTGTTGCGTCGGTTTCGGGGATTCCGCCTTCGTGCTTTGCGCTGATGTTCTTGACATGGTCTGCGAGTTTCACGAGCTCGGTTGTGCGGTTGTAGGGCTGACGCACGATACTTTTGTAGGCTTCTGTAATGTGATGCTCGATGCGAACGATGCCCTCGAAGTCAAATGCTTTCCTCACGTAGGCAGCCAACTCTATAGTCTCATTGTTCACAGAATTTGAAAGGTTAAACCCTATCAACGGAGTTGAACCGTCATCACGGCTCAACAGCTTCGCCGTCATCAAAGTCCACAGAATCGAGTACGGGTTGTCGTTGCCTACAAAAACCGAAATCTTGAACTCGATATCAATCCCGAGCTTCCGAAGCATGTAACCCATCAAGATTGTTCCGGGGTTCGTGTTCAAAACTTGAGCGAGTCCATACTCTGTATAGTAGTGCAGGAATTCCTCAACCCACTTCAGTGAGTAGTCGTTCGGTGCTCCGACGCCTCCAAAGTAGCCTGTTATCGTGTCAGGTCCACCGAGGTGAACGTTGATAGGCTTTCCGTCTGGCCCCGGCATCGTGCCTTTCGTATCCAGTGTCTGCACGTATGAGGCGCCGATTATCTGCATCCCAGCCGCGAAGGCTAAAACGTCGTCATCCTCAACTTGCTCCTTCATGGATCGCACACGAATGTAGCGGCTGGGCATGAGCTGCTGCTTCTTTATTGACCTTTTCGCTTCTTCTACTAGCCA
>CAYGYI010000095.1:0-6903 GCA_964354055.1 uncultured Candidatus Bathyarchaeia archaeon
CAAAGTACGAAGAAAAGGGCTGGATCCAGATTTCTGCGCCTGTAGAGGCGTTGAAGCAGTCGACTCCACCGGCCACCTCTGATAGGCCAAAGAAGACTCTCCCATCAGCGTATGTAGGAGCAGTGAGGACTCCGGAGGTTGGGTGCCTCCAGAGCTCCACGCCTGTAGTCTCGTCAACCGCAACAGCCAAATCACGAACTGCAAAGATGACTCTTCCATCAATTATAAGTGGCGTGGTTGTCGTTGAAAGCCCATAGGTTGAAAAACCACGCGCCCACAGCGTGTTGTTCGAGCTAGGAGCATCAGAAGACGTGGCTCCTGAATGATCAGCATCGTGTCTGTACGCAGGCCAAGATGTAGCAGTGTGATACAGGGCAGAAGCTGTGGAAGTAAGCGATAATGTCACAACGAAGACAAATGCAAAGATAATACATGTCGCCTTTTTCACTTTTGTCAATCTCCTTGTTTAGACCTCATGTATGTGCATGATTGAATACATATTACTTATGGTTTTCTGGGAAAAGAGAGAGAAAGGAGAAATCTCCAATCTTTGACAAGGCTTAAATTCAAGATTGCCTCTGTCTCTTTGGGCATATCAGATAGAACTGAAATCCAACTATTTGTAAGGACTTCGGGAGATATCTCAGCTATCTAATGTCATCAGGGTTTTTATAGCGAATACAGCTTAGAGCTTCTCTGATTGACGTGAAAGCAAAAGATACTCAGGAATCTGGCCTTAGGGCTTCTTTGGGTTTGTTTGATGCTGTTGCAATTAGCGTAGGTGCTATTATCGGTGGCGGCATCTTTGTGGTTACGGGTGTAGCTGCTGGTGTTGCTGGTTCGGCGGTGGTGGTTTCGATGGTGGTGGCGGCGTGTGTTTCGTTGTTGACGGCTTTGAGTTTTTGTGAGCTTGCGGCGTGGCAACCGTTGGAGGGCAGCATTTACGAGTACTCGTACAGGCTCATCTCGCCCTTCGCAGGCTTCCTAACAGGCTGGATGTGGGTGTTGAGCAACACGTTTGCAGGCGCCGCCGTGGCCCTAGGCTTCGCATACTACCTAACCGCACTATACCCAGTCTTACCCGTCAACATCGTCGCAGCACTTATCGCCGCAGGCTTCACCGTCTTCAATTACCTCGGCGCACGACGGTCGGCGCTTCTGAACAATTTCCTCGTGGCCGCCAAACTGCTCATCCTCGCTTTCTTCGTAGCCTTCGGCTTAGGCTTCATACACTCAGCCAACTACCTGCCCTTCCAGCCTTTCCAAGCAAGTGTGCTTCTGGGCGCGGTTTACATTTTCTTTGCTTATGGAGGCTTTGCACGCGCCGCCGTCATCGCTGAGGAAATCAAGGATGCACGCCGCAACGTGCCACGGGCAATTCTGATCGCGCTTGCCATATCCACAGTCGTCTACGTTCTTGTCGGCTCCGTGGCCGTAGGTCTCATAGGCGCAAATGGCCTCTCAGCCTCAAACTCGCCTCTGAAAAACGCCATGGCTGCCACGGGGAACGGCGCCGCAGTTGACATCATCTCCATCGGAGGGATGCTTGCGACTGCAAGCGTGTTGCTGACAAGCATTCTAGGCGTCTCGCGGATGGCGTATGCGATGGCCAGAAGAAACGATCTCCCACAGATTCTGAGCAAGCTGCACCCGAAGCACAACACGCCCTACTACGCGGTGTGGATAGTAGGCGCCGCCACCGTTCTGCTTGCGCTGCTCGGCGACGTCTCTGGAGTAGTGGTCATAAGCAGCTTCTCGATGCTGTTCTTCTACACGCTCGCAAACATCGCAGCCTTCAGGCTGAAGCCTCAAAAACGTGTTTATCCGCGGTTTCTGCCCGCGATCGGAGCGGTAACGTGCCTTGCTTTTCTGGCTTTCACGTTTTTCGCCTCGATGCAATCTTGGATAGTCGGAGTGGCATGCTTAATAATAGGTGCATTGTACTACTTCGCCAAACAGAAGCTAACCAAAGCCTCGAAGTGAACGTGTCATGTGGGAGTGGCTCCTGCCCATATTCGGCTTCCTAATAGGCATAGCAGCATCGCTAACAGGCGTCGGAGGCGGCATATTCATCGTGCCTCTTTTGACGCTTCTGTACGGTTTTGACCCTGTCATAGCCATAGGCACCAGCCTCGCAACAATCATACTCACCTCAATCGCTTCAAGCGTCAACTACATCAAGCAAAACCGTGTTTACATCAAAATCGGCCTCATCCTAGCCTGTGCCACGGCGCCCGGAGGCTACATAGGCGCAGCCATAACCGGAATACCCCTCGTAAAGACGTGGCTGGGCCCAATATTCGGCATCTTCCTGATTCTTGTGGCCGCCCAGATGATCTACAAAGCGCTGTCCACCAAGTCTGAAAAGGCTTGCGGCCAGAAAGACCACGCATTTGAAAGCAGCCTGCTCAAAAACTGGCGAAAGCTACTAGTTGGTTTGTGTTTGGGCTTCTTCGGAGGCGTCGCTTCAGGCCTGCTCGGCGTAGGCGGAGGAACCATCCTCGTGCCCATAATGTGCTACGCGCTAGACTTTCCAATCCACTTCTCAATACCAACCTCCATGTTCATAATGATCTTCACGTCAATCACAGGCGTCGCAAACCACCTGCAAATGGGCAACGTCAACCCAGAATACGCACTCTACCTAGGCATCGGCTCAATCTTCGGCGCACAAGTCGGCGCCTACACCAGCAAGAAACTCTCAAGCAGAAACCTACGCTTAGTCTTCGCCGTAATGCTCATCGTGGCCAGCACAAACATGATTCTCAAAAGTCTCAAGATAATATAGCATCAACCCTCAAGGAGACGTCACAAGAGCATGACAGACAACAAGCTAACGACAGCAGGCTTGTATGAAAGACTGATAGAGAGATTCGTCAATTGGGCGAAGACGCGCCCTGACGTTAGGGCAGCTATAATCATTGGTTCTCGCGCCAGAGTCGATCAACCTGCTGACGAGTGGGCAGACTTGGACATGATCGTGGTCACCACAAACCCACAACATTATATCGCCACGTCAGAGTGGATTGGCGAAATGGGCAAGCCCATGCTAACACTCATAGAAGAGACATCGGGCGGAGACGAAAAGGAACGCCGAGTCCTCTACGAAGACATGCTCGATGTGGACTATGCGATTTTTCCAGCCGCAAAAATCGAACCATTCCAGATGATGGATACCAGTGCGCAGGGTCCAAACGGAATGGCCACCTTACTATCGAATACCTTTGGCCGCGGAATGCGCGTGATACTGGACAAGGATGGCCTTACAGAGAAACTGAAGGCCACGGTCTCTATGGTAGGACAACCGGCACCCAACCTGCCAACGCAAGACGAGTTCCTCCAAGTCGTCAACGACTTCCTCTACCATTCCATCTGGACAGCGAAGCACGTAATGCGAGGCGAACTGTGGTGGGGCCTAACATGCCTGAACTGCCGACTGGCACACCTGCTACAGCAGATGATCGAATGGCAAGCCCGTGCAACCCACGGTAAGGATTATGACACGTGGTTCAGAGGTCGCTTCCTCGAGATGTGGGCCGACCCTGAAGCCCTAAAGAGATTGGAGAAAACATTCACCCATTACAGCAGACAGGACGTAGCCGTGGCACTGAAGGCCTCAATTGACCTGTTCAGAGAAACAGCACTTGAGACAGCTAAGAAATTAGGATTTAGATATCCAACTGACGTTGACAGAACAATAGCAGGATGGATAGAATCGTATCTGCCACACGACCCCAAAACATAGAGAAACTAGTCTTTCTCAAGCTGTTTAAACGAGAAGTGTTTGACTATGCCACTGTTTACTGAGATTAGGTAGCTTTCGACGGTTGCGGTTGGGCCTGCCGTGTTTCTAAGGTCATGCGTGAATGTTGAGAAGTCAGTGAAGTTTCTGTGCAGCGATACTGCGAGCAAAGTTTTGCCGTTGAGACCTTCGCCTGTGCCTGCGAACATCACCTTGCTGTTCTTTGCCACCCACATCTGCACATCCGCGTTGTCCTTCAATGCCACAGACGCCGTCACGAAGTTGAAGGCCAGAATCTCAAAACCCAGTTTCTCAAAAGCAGGCATCACAGTGTATTCACGCACGTACTCGTTCTTCTCAAGCGACTTCCGCATACGCGTAATCGTAGGCTGGGAAACATGCACAACCTTTGCCAGTTCCCTGTCGCTACGTTTCGAGTTTCGCATTAGCTCGTATAGCAAATCAATCATTTTCTGTCGCGGCATAACATACTAGATGCAGTTTCAGACCTAATGTATTTTGCTAACCCCAAATTCAGATTGGCAGTTTATCAATTCAAGTTAGAAACAAAAAGGCGAACCTACAATAGAGGACTAAAATCTTTCAGAAGCGCGGTCACTTGACCGTTGAGGCTTCCTTGACTGCCTCTTTCATCAGCTTCTTGACCGCGCTGATTCTTGCCTTTTGCGCCAGCGTATCGCTCGTAACCAAGTCAAGCGCCTCTTCTGGACACCATTTGATGCATTGCGGTTCGCCCTGCTCCTTGCACAAGTCACACACGAACACAACTTTCCTGTCAGGATGCAGCATAATCGCGCCGTAATCGCATGCTTCGATGCACCAACCGCAACCGTTGCACTTGTCCTTATCCACCACGATAACGCCTGTCTCCTCATCCTGCTTCAAAGAATCGCGCGGACACGCAGCCACACATGCAGGATTCTCACACAAACGACACGTAACAGGCATATTCACAACTTGGTTTATGCGCACCACGCGTATCCTGCTCTTCAACGGGTTGAACGCCTTCTCCTTAGTCATCGAACAGGCATACTCGCACACTTGACAGCCTACGCACTTGTCAGGGTCTGCCGAAACAAACTTCCGATCATGAATCTTCACCATAACTTACTCCTCCATTCACCTTTTCTCAGCAGCCTTAGCCAAGTCCTCCATACGCAGCTCCTTCAACTTCGCATCTGTAGGCACGCCTTCCTTCGTCCAGCCCCTAGACTCGTAGTAGTCATCCAGCAGCAAATCCAAGTCAGCCTGCGAAACAAAAGCGCCTTTCGACGAGCCTTCATCCGTGATAGGCTCGTGCATCACCTTCCACGGCAAGTTGTCGTCTTTTCTGCCCAAACCTTCGCGAATATTGAAAAGTCTTGCTGCATTCTGTATCCTTTCGCCTGCCAGCTTCAGCTGTTGAGTCGTCATCTCGAAGCCCGTGACCAGCGAGTAAAGCTTCGCCATGTCGTCCATCTCCTTGTAGTATGTGCCTCGCGAGAACTTGCACACGATGAACGAGTCAATAAGATTGTAGACGTCCTCCATGTCCCTGACCATCTTGCCTCTGCCCTTCTCAGCCACGAGACGATTCACCTTGCCCTTCACGTCAAAAGCGTAGGCACCATGTCTGTTGTGATCTGCTCCCCGGAACGAAACTGCAAAACCCAAAGCCGCTGTCTTCAGGCATCTGAGGTCGTATCCCGTAACTTCAACACCCTTAATGTGGCACGCCAGCTTGTCGGAGCCTTTGCCTATCTTTTCAGCCGCAAACTTAACGCCGTCAGCCAACACGTCGCCTATGCCCTCGCGCTTACCCATCATATCCACGATCTTCACCATGGCCTCAGCGTTCCCGAACTTGGCATCCAACCCGCCGAAATCAGCCTGCGACAGTATGCCGCTCTCGTAGCAGTCCATCGCAAAACCAGCAATCACGCCTGCACTGATCGAGTCTATCCCATAGTAGTTGCACAGGTCCATGGCCTTGATTATGGCGTCCAACTTGTCCACGCCACAGAAAGGCCCAAGCGCCCAAAGCGACTCATACTCCATCCTCGTCATCGTACCCTTGTACGGACCTTCGCCGACAACGACAGTGTGCTCGCAACGCATGGCGCATGAACTGCAACCGATTACCTTGGCCACGTACTTCTCGTTCAACACCTCGCCGCTGACCTTCTCAGCGCCCTCGAAACGCGAATTATGATAATTCCTCGTAGGCATACAAGACAGCGAATTGTGAACCAGCACATTTTCCGGCGTACCCAACGTGCGATACTTCTGTGTGGCTGGACCTTTCATCCTCTCATGAAACTCTTTCACGTACTCAATGAATTCATCCATCTTCGCAACCGTAATGTCCCGCGTTCCACGGACAGCAATTGCCTTAAGGTTCTTTGATCCCATGACTGCGCCCATGCCTGTTCGGCCGCATGCTCGTGTCTTGTCGTTTATGACGCACGCGATTCTGGCAAGCTTTTCGCCTGCAAGGCCTATCGAGGCCACGCGGATGTAGTAGTCGCCCAGCTCCTCCCTTATCACGTCCTCAGTTTCGCCCGGCGACTTGCCTGCCAAATGCGAGGCATCCAGAATCTGAACTGAATCATCGTCAATCCACATGTAAACAAGCCTGTCAGCCTTGCCCTTGATCACCACTGCATCATATCCAGCCCTCTTCAGCTCCGTGCCGAAAGAACCGTGAGCCTTCGACTCGCCCACGCCGAAAGTCTGAGGCGACTTCGAAACAAAAGAATGCCCATTTCCGCCCGTAGGCCACATAGTGCCCGAAATAGGCCCAGTCGTCAAAATCAAAGGATTATCAGGACTAAATGGATCAGTTCCAGGCTTAGAATAGTCGTGCAACATGCGTATGCCGAGACCTATTCCGCCAATATACTCCTTCGCATATTCCTCATTCAAGGGTTCAACGCTGGTCTTTCCCGATGTAAGGTCAACGTGAAGTACACGACCTGCATAACCGTACAAATCTAACCCTCCACGCTTTACGACGTTAAAGAGATTTTTGACAATATATTAATCTAGCGGATTGGCGGAAAGGGAATTGATGATTGAAACGAACCGTGATTCAGCTTCGACTATTGCTTCTGCTCCTTTCGCTTCAGCATGTTCTCCAAGATAGGCCGCATCTTTGCGTT
>CAYGYI010000096.1:0-6860 GCA_964354055.1 uncultured Candidatus Bathyarchaeia archaeon
CGACATAGTGACGATAATAGTCAACTCAAACAACAACGAATTCATACGATTTCCAACGTAGCCTAAAACGCGCGCGCTACCTAAAACAACGACGTAGAAAGGCACAGCTACCCATTCTCTGTAATGCCAGACAACCAAATCAAGGCTGAAGCCGTAACAGCTGACAGCAGAAGCACAACGAGAAAGAGACAAGATCCAAGCAAGCAGCTAGTCCCAACTGCAACAACAGAGAAAAAGAGGGGGTTTGTGCGGGAGACTTCTTCATCTGTCTTAGGTTCAAACCCTGCCCTCGGCACCATTCTGTGCTACATTCTAGAGTAGGAAATAGATGAGCAAAGTTGTTGCGAAGGTGGCTAGGAACGATGGGATGGCATATTTGTAGATCTTTTCGAGCGAGCATTTGAAGTAGTCTGCGGTGAAGGTGAGGCAGAGATGTGTCGGCGACATCATGTAGCCTAGGTATGCGCTCATGTAAATCAGCGACGCCGTGCGAGGCGAGAGGGCAATGATGCCTGCAAGGATAGGAACGCTTATGGAAACTCCTCCCAAAGCTGAGGCCGTAAGCATGCCTAGCGCGGCAGGCACAACTATCAGAAGAAGGGTTGTGTCAACGCTGTTGCTTGCAGCAAATGACGTGAAGATGTCTGGTATCCCTGCCGCGATCAACATGTTTCTGAGTAGGAACGCGCCGTAGGCTGCGGCTGTGATTCCGTATATTCCCCAGCTCTTGAATGGTTTTGTGGAGGTGTTTCGGTCGGGTTTGGTGATGACTACTATGAGAACCAAACCTACTAGTATTGCTATTAGTGCATCGAAGCCGAGTCTTGACAGGCTTGGGTCAATTAAGCCTAGGGTGATTGCCACGATTATGGTGGCCAAGATTGGTGAGAAGGAGACAATGAGGCTCTTGAGGTTTGAACGCGTCTTGTCAGGGTTGACTTGTGTTTCTGTTTTCTTTGTGTCGCGAATTTTCGAGAATCCGATGAGGTAGCCGACAATTGCCATTACCGTGACGACAGGGATCTGGCGTATGATTATCGAGAGCACTGTCACTCCTGAGAGTCCGGCTGCGACTATGAGTACTTGGCTTAGTGGGTAGACTGGGAAGATTGTGTGTCTAAACCAAAAGTTCACGTAGGCTTTTTTTGCAGGTTTGAGTCCAAGCCTCTCAGCTTCAGAGTCTACTAGCGGCGCGGACATGAGTGCGCCTCCGGCGACTGGGAGAAAACCTATGACAGCTGGCAGAATGGCTAGGACGATTTTGGGGTTGTTGATTATGCGGCTTAAACTGTCGCTGAGCGTATTGATCAGCTTTGTTTCTTTATAGAGTTGGCTGAGCAACATTATACCAAAGGTGGCCAGTGTAACCGAGACGGTCAGCAGGTCAGTGGAGGTTGTCCAAATTGTCTGCGGTATGGTCAGCCAATCCAGCGTGAGTATGCCTAGAAAAAGTGCAGTCGCGGGCAAGACTACGCCCAAGTTCACACGCCTGTAAAGCAATACTGCCAGAAAACAGAAGGAGATAGCAACTGCAACAAGAGGCTGACCAATGAGAACCAATCTGGCTTCCTTCTCCTCCACGTTTAGAAAGAGCAAAATGAGAGTCAAACCTTTAATTACTTTTCTCCTCAGGATGATGCCTGAAGATGGAGAGAGACTCTTTGGTGAAGAAGGCGTTCATTTCAGGTCCGATTCAAGGAGCAGAAACCAAGCAATCCTACAGAGACGCAATCGAAAGCATATGCGCTAGGTGCGGTTTGGAGACTGTTGATCCTTGGAAGCGAGAAAAAACCCTGTATCATGGCAACGAATATGGTTGGTGGCAACGTGTTCCTGCCGCCGATTTCATAAGAAGAGATTTGGAAGACATTGAAAGATGTGACCTGCTTATCGCGTACCTACCAAAGCTTTCGGCAGGAACATGCATGGAACTTTTCTACGCTAAACAGAAGAAAAAGAATACAATCTGCATCTGCGGACTTGAGAACCCAAGTCCATGGATAATTGCCCATTCTGACACGGTTTTGAAGGCGATCTGCGAACTCGAAGAGGTGCTTGTGCGAAACTATTAGTTACGTTCCTTAGCATGGAGTTATTTAGAAAAAATGGCAACTTCAATCTGTCCTTATCAAAGTAACGCGTGGCGTTAGTCTACTTGAGTCAGTGCTTTTGTAGTGACACCCTCCACGCAAGTCTCTGCTTCATACAGAAAAGGAATGCATTAAGAATAGAATCCATATTTCCTTCCTTCCGCAAACTAGAAATAGTGAAACTGCAAAATAAACGTGTATTAAAGAGGAAAAAAATGAAAAAATTCTATGGTTTCTTAATTGCTGGACTCACCTGTGCATTATTAACATTAATCTTCTTTGGATTAGTTTCGATTACTGAACCCACATTGACACATGAACAAAAGCCTCAGAAATGAGAAACCTAGTGCCTGTTCAGACTGTTTGATTGCTTTTAGGGTTCTGTGCAAGTTCTTCAGGATTCTCCTCAAGATAGTATCTAACAAAGCCTTTGAAGAGAAACAGCTAGAAGCATGTACGCCCAATTGTATAGGCGTGAGCAAGTTGTGAGCAGACGGAGATTTTTTGACAGACTGGAATGCAACGGCTGCATCTACAAAGCCAGTAGATACTGCTGGGGTCAATGCCCCTACAACATCTGGAAAAGAGAACCATACTAACGTGTTAAAGTTTCCGTAGGTGTGTCTTCGCTAATTGACAGAAGTCAGGTTCGAATACATCACAGAGGTTGACGCGCGTAAGCTGTTCCGAAAGAGAAAATAAGAAGAAAGAATCTTAAAGTGTCCATAGTCTAATCCGTGCGGCCGTAGTCTAGTTTGGTCTAGGACATCAGCCTGCCACGCTGACGACCCGGGTTCAAATCTCGGCGGCCGCACCAAGAAAACATCATTCTGTTGACGCACTTTTTGCTCAATATACGGAGGTACCTCCTTCACTGTTTTGGCGCATCCTGTGCACAAGTTCCTTAGGTCATGTTCAAACCGTGAAATACTTTCTATTAGTAGACAGATCCAGACTCTGCATGAATTTCTACTTGCCTCTCACTTTGATCTTCTCTATTCTTTCTGCCCACGGAACCGTATGCAGGTTTCTTGAAAGCTCAAGCTCGATCTCATCTTCTATTTCTCTGTTTGCAGTTCCATAGCTCTCGCCAACGAGCGTAACTTCGATGACTGCTTTTTTGACCACTTTCCTTCGTACCTCCATTCGTTCTGAGCTTAAGCCAAACGGAGACAATAGCATCCACTTTTGCATTTAATAAATGTGCTTGACTGTCTGCGGTTCCGCTTGCATTAATGATACTGTTTGTTACTGTTCCTGCATCTTTCGAAATATAAGATGAATGTCTTGCTCACTTGGGAAAAAAGCTGAAGAGGATTGTGCGCCTAGAGGAGTTCAACAGACGTCTGGTCCTAGGGCAGATCATAAACGTGATCAACTGTTTTTCATAATCTTTGCGAACACTTTCCCTAGTTCGCATAGATCGTTAACGATCAGATCTGGTTCCTGTTTTGTCTCGTCTAGGAATTTGAGCGAATAGAACTGGGAGGGAACGAAGACTGTCTTCATACCAAGAGCTTTTGCGCCTTTAATGTCTTCTAGTGGGCTGTCTCCTACGTAGACCGTTTCCTCTGCAGTGGCATCAAGCTTTCTCAGAGCTTCTTCAAAGATCTTGGGGTGAGGCTTGCGCCAGCCAACTGCCTCCGAGACTAAAACTGCGTTGAAGAACTTGTTTATGCCCAGTCTTCTGAGTGCCGCGTAGATCACTGGCGCATAGGTGAAGTTGGAAATAAGACCTGTTTTGTGCAGCCTCGAGGCCTCCGTCAGCACTTTCTCGGCGCACGGTTTAAGCTCAAAAGAATTTACGTAGTCCTCGAAGAAGTCGTTGAGGGCCACTTTTATCCGTGTGTCCTCCTGAGTTGTTTCAAGTCCCAGGTTGTTGAGGGTCTCCGAAATCCAGATGGCGTTCGTCACCTCGACAAGCTGTTCGTAACGAATCACACGGTATTTTTCATGGGCGTTAGTATATGCTTCTATGAACTTCCCGGCGTCAACGTTGAAGCCAGCTTTCGTTATGGCTTTGTACAATTTCTTCTTCGAGTTTTCCATGCTGTAGTCCTTGACGTTTGTGAGCGTGCCTATGAAGTCGAATATTACCGCCTTGGCGATTGTCAAACAGGAGCCTCTTAGTTATCACTGATTAGTTTTTTCAATGCTTATTTGAGCGTAATAAGATTTAGGTATACGTCTACCAAACTGACATATCGGGTCCTCATGTCCTTCCGCGACTATTTGCATGAGAAAGCAGAAGAGTCTAGACATAACGAGACATTGGCCTATCTGATGTTTCTGGCAGGAATAGTGTTCTTCGTGGGAGGCATACTGGAAACTTTGAGCCTTGGCGAAAATCCGTCATGGTTTGTCATGATTCCCTACTTCACAGAAAACACGACCGGCGCGTTCTTAGGCTTGACCATGGTCATAAGTGGTTTAGGCCTAGTTTTCTTCGGGTTAGCAGCAGGAATAAACTATTCGCACGACAGGGGCTGGTACATGCAGGAACTGCGTAAAGCGGGCACAGGAGAAGAAAGCTCTGCAAAGAAAGGATCGAAGAATACAAGGAAGAAGCTGGACGGGAAAGTCTAACTTCAGATTTATCTACGCTTATGACCATCTCAACGTCTGTAAGATACCGTCTTCGTCACAAAACCAAGAAACGCGCTGATTTTGCGTTCTTTGGGGTTCGGTTCTGCGTTAAACGTTGGTCTTGAAAGAGTTAAATATTGACTGGTTCGAATGGTTGGCTGAAATGGGAAGGTTCGAGGATGAAGGAGAAGACAGTCTCGATTATGTCGTTGGTCGTGCTGGTTGCCGTCGGTATTGTGGCGGTTTCGTTGTCTGCTTTTGCGCAGTCAGCTTCATGGAGGTTTCTGCTGGCTTCCTATCCGCTTTTGGTAATTCTTTTTGGCGTGGCTTTTCTGCGGCAGAGCGGCTTGAAAATGGCCGTCGTGGGCCTAGCCATTACGATTGGGCTGGCTGTTTTGCAGTTTGGAACGCCGCTTGAGGTGGCGTTGGGCGCTTCGGTTTACGGGTTTGTTAAGAGTTTTGGAATTTCTGTTTCTGTTGCTGCGACTATGTTGATGATTTTTCTCATGAAGGAAGTTGGCGTGCTTGGAACAGTCTCTGAAGTCATCAAGCATCAAGTAGCTGGCGATGAGATACGGGCCTTGTACATTGGGATTGGCTTTGGTTCGTTCTTGACATCTCTGGGCGTGGTTACTCCTGCTTTGTTTCCTCCTTTGCTTGTAACGATGGGTTTCGGTCCGACTGCCGCAATTGCAATTGCCGTTTTGGGGTACGATCCTACTACAAGTTTTTCGTTGCTCTCTATTCCGATTACTCTTCCCGCTCAGGTTGGAGGGTTGAATCCGATCGAGTTTGCGTTCAAGATCGCGTTGTTTTTGCCTGTTGTTTCAACTGGTTTTTCTTTTGCCATTCTGTGGCTGACAGGTGGAAGACAGTCGATGCGTAGAGGTGCGGTTCCGGCTTTGGTTTGTGGATTAGCTTTGGCTTTTGCCTGTTTGGGTGCGGTTTCAATTGACTATTTTACGGGTGTTGAGTATGTTCCTTTACGTGTTGTTGGGGTCATTGGCGGTTTGTGTGCGATGGTTTCGCTTCTGATCTATCAGAGGCTGAGGCTACAGCCTCAGAGCAAAGAGGAGAATTCGAACTATCCGGCGAGGAAAGAGATCTTCCGTGCCTTCTCACCGTGGATAATTTTGACCGTTCTAGCTGCTGTGGTCAGCGTTCCGCAGATCGGCAACTGGCTCTCCAACCTTCTCGGAAGTGCAGAGCAAGTGACTATATTTGCCAATCAAAAGATAGATCTAGATTTGTTTTCTCAGATTTACACTTGGATCTTTGCAGCTGTGTTACTGAGTCTGCTTACGCTGAAGCCAACAGGCAAACAAATGAAAAATGCGTTTAGCTTCTGGCTCAGGCGGTTTTGGGGACCCTTCTTGACATTTGGATTGTATTTTGGAGTTTCATTTGTTATGGCGTGGTCGGCTAAACAGATTGTTGGTGGACAGTTAACTGAATCGGCGCTATTCAATGAGTTTAACATGAACGTGGTTTTGGGGAGCACGTTGGCCACGGTTTTTGGTGCTGGCTACGTGTTTGTTGCGGCTAGTCTGGGCTTGTTTGGAGCGATTGTGGGCGGTTCAGAGGCAAGCTCTAACGTGCTGTTCCTGAATGTCCAGAAAACTGCCATGTCAAAGCTTGGTTTGGAGAAGGAGTTTATGACGGTTTATGGTAGTCATGCGGTGGCTGGGGGGATTGCGAGTGCGGTTACGCCTGCGAAGATCAACAATGCGGTGGTGACGATTGATGCAGGGCATGAGACTGAGTCGCTTATTATGCGGAAACATCTGATTGTGGCAGTGCTGCTGACGATAGCCACAGGCATAATGACAGGCATACTGGTGAACATTGGCATATAGAAGACGAAACCGCCGGGGTACCTACGCATAGGAAGAAATCATTTCCAATAAAGTTCAGAAAAGTCATAGCCGAAAGCAGAAAGATGCTTTGTCGAAGGAATGGGTGATTTCATGGGACAAGATTGTCAACGAATGATTGATGGAGGACACACGCCTGCCGAAAAAGAAATTGCAGATTTCATAGGAAAGCCAGCAGATGGAGCGTGGGTAGAGCTAAGACGGTTTTTAGAAGAGAACTATGGCATCACGCCCGAAATGATGTTTGGTGGGGCGAAGCATGGGTGGGAAGTTCGCTACCGTAAAAGCGGCAAAACTTTGGTCACTCTTA
>CAYGYI010000097.1:0-6817 GCA_964354055.1 uncultured Candidatus Bathyarchaeia archaeon
CCGGCAGCCAGAGGCAACTATCAAGCAGCAGCTACCATCGCAAGTATAATCGCTTACTCGTCGTTTCTGTCATTCGCGCTGTATCCCAAACTACTGGCTGAAGGTAAAATGGCAGATGTGACGGCTTCTTTGAAGATGGTTATGATGTTCGCCATCCCAATGACAGCAGGCGTATTGGCCATCCCGGACTCGTTCCTCATAATCCTAGACGAGCCTTACGTGACGGCCACGCCGATACTGCTTCTATTGGCCCTCGACGCCTTTGTAATTACGTTATCGCAGTTCTATACGAACGTGCTGTTTGGAGTTGAAAGACTCGACGAGGAGGCCAGAATTCCATTCAGGCAACTTGTGAAAAGCAGCATCTTCAAAGTTTTCACATTGCCCTACATCCACGCCGCGATAACGCTCCCCACTACAATATATGTGCTGGCGAATTTTGCGGCAGGCAAGTCATTGGACGCAGCCATATACGTCACGATCATCAACATGACTGCACGGTTCGCCATGTTTCTTGTCCTTTGTTTGGTCCTGCGCAGACTCGTGAAAGTTGCCATTCCCTGGAAAAACATAGCGAAATACATCTTTGCAGCAGGTGTGATGGCCACGGTGTTGTATTTGTTCCCTCATCCCACCAAAATTACACTGACCCTGTTTGAAGTGCTGGTCGGGACACTTATCTATGGAGCATTACTGTTGGCAATAGATAAAGATGCTAGAACGTTGGTAGTTGATATCTTCAGTGAAATAAGAGGCAGATTAAGGGACGCGTTCTAGACGTTATTGTTCCACAGTTCGAGGAAGAGCACTTTGATTGCCATTGCGAAGGCGTCGTAATTCGTCCACAGTGCAGCCACTTTCTTCTTTCCGTTGCTCTTTCTAATCAACAGAAGCAGTTGCTCATTGTCAGCCAGTATGAAAGTTGGTAGCCCATCAACGCTTGAAACCGAATATTTGGCTTTCTTAAGCTTGAGTTTTTCAATGAAGAAGCAGCTTTTCGGCGAGTAGTTAGTCAGCAGTTGAACGTCAATGTTCTTTTTTGACAGCTTTTCAAGTTTGTCGAACAGGCCTGAGTGGTAGAAGTTGATGATGTCCTGTTCGGACGTGAAGGCAACAACCTCTTTCACCGTATTGTTGAGCAGTTCATCTGCCTTGAGGCTTATCTGTTCCTCGCCTTCCAGTATCTGGAATACCTCTTTCCGTTCCTGTTCAGTCTCAGTTCTTGGAAGTGAGAGCCAGATGTCAACGAGACCCTCCTTGCGTTTCTCCAACAGGTTTATCCTCATTTTCTTTGTTTCGATGAGTACATTCAATGTCTTCTCGAAAGGCGTAGCAATGAACTTCAAGGGCTTCTCGAACACAGACGAGATTATGCTTTTCTTCTCCAAATCGCGCAGAATTCGGTATGTTTCGGTTCTGTGAAGTGATAGGGCCTCGGAAATTTCGCTTGCCTTGTGTTCGCCTGTCCTCGCGATGTAGAGGTAGACTCTGACTTCATTCTTGGACAATCCAAGCCTATTGAGGGCCTTTTCAACCGTCTCCAACGATTTTGACGGACCCTTGTCTACTCTAACGAATCTCCATAAGCCAGTGTTCTCATCATAAAGCTTTGTAATACCTTCAGGTTTCTCAACAGATAATTCCATTCTAATCCCTTATTGCCTTACTCCTTTGTCGAGTTCCGAGACAGAAGTCGAATCGGCGTAGAGTATATTTTATACTTCTGAACCCCTAATATGAATCGAGAATCAGTATTCAAAACCATGGACAAGAACCCAAAACGGGTTCAGTGTGACGGGGAGAAAGGAAAGTGCAAAGCAGACTGGATGAAACATTAAGCATAAGGTGGCTTCTTCTACCTAGGAACAATCATTGGTTCAAGAGGATTCTCCTGCTTTTCGCCTTCATTCTGTTCGACTACTTATCCACTCTTGCCTTCTGTCATGCACCTTATGAAGAGGCCAACCTGTACGCGAGAGCCTTCATGGACAGTTTCGGCATACAGGCTGGGTTAACGCTGTTCGTGCTTGCGGCAAATCTGCCGATCTACGCTGTTCTGAGTTTTGATTCGCATGTTGTCAGGCTTCCGCCGCGAATTGCAGTTGTTCTAGAGACGACTGTTGATGCTCTTTTTGCATGGTTTGTAGCGGGTCTTCATTTCAGTGGTGGATCAAGCTGGTTCTGGGCTGCAGTGGATCTGCCACGGCAGGCTTTCGGAGCTGGCTTGTACATGATCATTGCTCTCTGGCTCGTTAAACCCTACAGGCCACGATATAGCAACTAAGAATTGCCCTGTGCGTCATGATTCGCAACGTACTAATCCTATTATCTGGCGCATCTCGATTACATATTCAAACTCAATCGCTGGAAATTCGGAGTTGTTTATTATGGGAGAAAACGTTCAAGCAAAAAGCAAAGAAGTCGCTCAGAAGGCGGTTGCCCAAGGTGAGGCAGCTGGCCAGGAGGAGGAAGAAACCTTCATTCCCGTACAGCTCTCAGACCAGAATCAAGCGAAGGCAGATGAGAAGAAAGCGCCAAACTCGGAAGATGAAAAAGAGGAGAAGCTTCAGGAATTCCTGAAAATAGTGAACGATGAGAGCGCGCAGTTAAGCAAGTTTCTGACAGATGAGGACAAGTTGGCCAGCGAGGTCTGCATGGCCCTTGTTATGGTTCTCAAAAAACTTCACATTTCCTTCAACATTCCTCCACAAGACGTGCCTTCCCGAAAGAACATCAAGAAAGTGGTGCTGAACGAGGATGGACAGCTAACCATCACGTACGAGAAAGACGAGAGGCGCGCCGCACTCTTGGCTGAATACCCTCCTGAAATCATCGCAGCAGTTCTGTGGATAGTGATTCCCGAACTGGCAAAAGCAATAGCAGTGTACAGAAAGAAGCTTAGCACAAGAGCAAACTTCTTCGAAAAAGTGAAAAAGGAACTAAAGACAGCCGCAAAAGCCATCGAGGCAAACGAAGCGAAAAAAGAGCAGAATAAAGAGCAAAACGGTTGGTGCTAGAAATGGACGGATTGCGGACTGAAATCCGCACATTCTATTCTTTAAAAGAGATTCGGGAAAGCGTAGAAGTAGAGCTTGATCAGCACAGGTTGCTGCTTGAGGATTACAGTCAGTGGCTCGGCACTTTGCTAAGAAATCCTGAATCTGCAAAAGATCCGGAATGGCTGAAGAAGACTGCGGAACTGCAAAAAGTGCTGAAGGCAGGAAACAGAAAAGGAACGAAAAAAGAAGAGAAAAATGCCAACACCGTGACCGAGTGGGTCCAGTTTAAGGATGTCCTTCTCAGCGCCGATCTTCTAGGAGAAGCAGAAATTCTCTTCGAAGCAGTTGAAGAGCTGAAGAACAAAGTCGACAGACTGGAAAGAGCCAAAAACTCGATTGTTGACCTCGAACGATATGGCTTAGGAAAAGACTTGCTTTACGTAGTATACATCCATGACGGAGTACCTGAAAGAATATTCTTCAAACAGAAGAAGGGAATGGACATTGCTGAGAAATTCGAGTTCACGGCGGATTTCTCTGTGGCGAAACAAACCCAGTAAATAGCGCGCAACGATTTCGAAGCAAACAAACCGTTTCAAACGATATACTCGGCAGCAACGTTCTCGTTCGCGTATTTCTTCAGCCAGCTTTCGCTCACCAACGCCCATTGGAACTCTTTCTCTTCAACGTGCAGAACGAGAATCAAATCTGAATCGCCAATTTTGGCGTACTCCAGCAGTACCTCATAAAGTTTTTGAGATATGTCCATGTCCAGATCTTCAAGCTGTCCTCCAACGGTGTCTTTTGCATGAAAAACAGCCCCGTGCGTCTCCTTTCCTTCACAGAAATGAACCTTCACTGCACTAACATAATACAGTCTGTCTTTGTAGCTTAAGACAAGATGACGCGCATTCTCTGAACGGGTCTCGACAACTTCATCCAATCCAGTCAGCCACCTTCGGCGAGAAGATACATTCAAACAAACGAGCCGTTCAGAACAGTTAAACAATCTTTCTTTCGTTGAAATATGCTCGAAATCGACTGATAAGGGCAAATACAGATCCCATCTAGTTCATTATCAGAAACGACAGAGTTGAAAAGGGGAAAAGTTGGCAGTGTTTCCTAGCAGTCTATTCAGATGAAAGCTTGTGTTTTCCAGTCGTTTTCTTCGGTCTTCCTGCCTACGATTCAGTTAGGTCGAGCATAGAAGCTGCTTCACCGTCTCCGGATATCGTGGCCCTGCTGAAGCCTTTAATTCTTGCCAAGATTCCATTCAAGAATCTGATGATATTTCCTGTTTACTTAATTGACTGAACCAAGCCTAATGTCGATCTTCATGTCTTTATTGTTCCGCGGGTTACTGGAGCTTCACGTGTTATGCTTCTCCTGCAATGCTGCTTGCCTCCAAATACAGATGCGAAAATTGCTTTGTCAATTCGCGCAGGGTATAGACCGTTCCGCAAGATTTGAAGTAGACTTCCATGCGGCGGCTTTGCGCGCCTATGCCTATTATCGCCATGTTCCCCTTTGTCAGAGTGCTGATCGTTTCTGACAAGGCAACATCCATGTTTGCGTAGCCGTATGGCCATCCGTCGGAGATCACAGTTACGAGCCTCATGTTGTCTGTTCTGGTTTTGAGGACTTGCCCTGCAAACGTCAAGGCGTCAGGCATGTACGTCGTGCCCTCGAATTCTAAACCTCCTATGCGCGATTTGACGGTGGTGTTGTATCGCTCCTTGAGATCCTTGATGACCAGAACGCGGTCACTGAAGGCGTAAACTGCCCAAGAATGCTGATCTTGAACCAGCTCGCTGGCCACCTCGGACAACATTATAAGCAATTCAATCCCAAACCCTCTTTGACATTTCATGCTTCTGCTAGCGTCAAGCAGAATTATCCACGAGTAGCTTTTTCCCAAGTTCTCATCCAGCATGAACACATCTACGCTTGGGCTCTTGCTTGCGATTATTTGGATGACCTCTTGCAGATCCAGCACGCCGTACATTTTTCTAGGATCTTCGTCTACTGCATCTCTGGCTACGAGGAGGCTCTCTGTAAGTTTGCGTGCTTCGCTTTTGCATCTGGACTTCACTCTTAGATACTCACTGTAGTCCTGTTCGGGCATGCCTATTGATTTGAACCTTGTAGAAGCGAGAATGTTTTCGTATTTTGCAAGCATTTTGGCGTCTTTCTCCTTCTGACGCCACCATGAATCATATACTTGAGCTGCCTCATTCTCAGCCATCTTCCAAGTTTCCTCTTTGCCTTCGGTCAATGAGGGTGCCCCACCTAGAAAAATCAGGTGTTTTTTGAAGTCTGGTTCGAGGGTTACATCTGAGTCGATGGTGCAGGATGGTGAGAAGGCTGCGCATCTACCTAGCTGTTCAGTGTGTGGAAGAAACGGAGTATCAGTTATTGTGCCTGCGTCTATGATTGTGCTGTATATTTCATCAGCTATCTTGAGCTTGTCTTCTTTCAAGCTCATCTTTTCGTTGGCAAAAGATTGGAGTGCTTTCTCCTTGTATTGGTCAAGGAGCTCGGCGAGGTGTGTAACTAGGCTTTCTTCCTTCTTCAGCCCGCCTACGATTAGACCGGTGTTTGCTCTTATAAGAAGGCCAGTCATTATCTTAGTGGCGGGGTTTACCATCTTGTCCACTCGTCTCAGTCTCTTCATGGCTAGAGTGTTTGCGAACGCTATGTCTGCAAGTCTGTCCGGATGCAATGCCGTGATGTAGGCATTGGCCTTCACATCCTCTAAGATGGTAGATGTGAACTGTGCTAATCGAGGATTTTTGCGTCTTTTCCATTCTTTGTAGTCTTCGAAGTTTGTGGAGAGTGCATGGGCGCCAAGATGGAAGACCGTGGCTCGGAAGAGGCTAGTCAGCTGTTTTACTCCCTGTGCGTTAACTGGAAAAGTGTAACCGGCCAACGAAACTGACTTCTCTTCTTCAGTCTCCTTTACCACAGGTTCGGGGACGACGCATACAAATCCTTCATCGTTATGGTCAAGCTGTGGATATGCAGCGCCACAGGGTACAAGTAGCTTGGTTTTCATTCTGTCTTTCTCGAAAAATATTGACCAAGCGTACTCCAAGAATCCCAACTGATCCACCTTTCATTTTGTTTAGCCTTTGAAGAAGGCTTCGATGAGTCTTCTTACGTCTGCTTGGACTTCTACACTGTCGCTTGTGAGGGCGACTATGGTTTCTTCGGCGGCGTTTATGGGGTCGGATCCGTCTTTTACTAGAACCGCCCAGTGGATGAGGTCGCCTATGGATGGCCCATATGGCAAATCGCCTGCTTTGTACTGTCGCCGCATCTCTGCGCCAACTCTTATAATCTTGAAAGCAATTTCCTTGCTGACGCCGGCCCTTTTTTCGACCAGCTCAGCCTCTTTAGGTGAGATTCTATCGCCAACGCTTTCGTAGTCGAAATTTATCCAGACGCTCATCCTTCTTCTGAAGGCAGCGTTGAGGGGTTTTGTGCCTGAGAACTCGGCTGAGAAGGGGTTCATGCTGATGAGAACGTAAGCGTGCGGGTGACGGGTCACGATTTCGTTGTCTTTTTCGCTCAGAACTAGGTGGCCACGGGTGTCGAGCACCGGGTTCAGCCTCGTGGCGACGTCTTGTTTCATCATGTTGGCTTCGTCGAGATAGAGCAAACCTCCGCCTCGAAGCCAGCTTGTCACTTGGCCGTCCACCCAGTTCTCCTTGCCCAAACCGATGAACCTGCCGATAAGGTCATAAGATGACGTTTGCAGACCGCAGTTAACCTCCCACACAGGCAAGCCTGTCAATTCCGCGACCAAGTAAGTAATG
>CAYGYI010000098.1:0-6721 GCA_964354055.1 uncultured Candidatus Bathyarchaeia archaeon
GGACGACGCACTAGCCTCGCTCGGAGAATCCGCTAGGCAAGCCATTTACTTCCACCTGCAAAGCAAATTCAAAATCGAGAAGAATGACATCCCAAAAAACATTGAAGGCTTCGAAAAAGGCCTCGAAAAGATTTTCGGCCCCGGAGCCAGATTCATAGATATCATCATCATGAAGAATCTGTATGAAAGAGTTGGGCAACCTCTGGAGTGGGATGAGAGCAAGGAACTTGTCTTTGCGGAATATGTGATAGCCGCAAAACAGACTTTTTTGAAGAAGGACGAAAGGCGACTTGCAGAAGCTCAATGATTCATATTGGTTGCAGGCTTAGACTCTTGTGATTCAGATTCGAGCTTCACAAATGATTTATCAAAGCTTCATAGAGTTTCAGTGCAAGTCAGCATAGTCCATCGAGGGAACACCTTGCCTCAAAATAACTTTAGCAGACTGTTCCTAGCGGCAGTCGATGAAAGCTTGTCGTCTCTTGGCGATTCGCCGAAGCAGGCCATACTTTTCCATTTGGAAAACTCGTTCAATATAAAACACGAAAACATCGCGTCAAATCTGACCGAGTTTTCAAGGGCCTTAGAGGAAATCTTTGGCCCCGGAGCCACGTATCTTGAGAAACTCATCGCCAAACGTCTCCACGAGAAACTCGGCCTGGCATTTGAGGAAGCAGAATCATTGAGCTTTCCAGAATTTGTTGCCAATGTCAAGAAACACGCACCTGTCAAAGGGGAATGCACAACACGATGAAGCATACAAAGATCGGCAACCTAGGCAAAGAACAAATGAGACATACTTTTGAAAGATTGCGCGCTCTCAGCGATGGAATCAACGAAGTGATTTACGTTTCAGATCCAGAAACCTACGAAGTGCTGTTTGCCAACCTGAAAACCAAAGAGCAGTTTGGCAAGAATATCGAGGGGAAAAAATGCCACAAAGTGTTTCGCAACCTTGACAAACCATGTGTTTCCTGCACCAACAGACAGATCTTTGGAAAGAATCTTGGCAAAACCTACATCTGGGATCACAGAAACGCTTGGAACAAGCGATGGTACAGAGGCATCGCCAAGGCCATCAAATGGCCTAACGGAAGACTCGTCCGATACGGAATGGCGATCGACATCACCGATCAAAAGGTAACCGAAAATGCTCTCAAACGATCCGAGGAAAAAGCTCGCCTGTTCGCAGAAAGCGCCAGAGATCTTATCTACAGATACTCACTTGACAAAGGTCTTGAATACGTGAATCCAGCCGCTGAGAAGATAACTGGGTATACGCCAGAAGAGCATTATAAGGACCCGAACATATGGCGCTCAATTGTGCATCCCGAAGATCGACCCAAGATTGAGAAGATACTGAAGGACTTCCGAAAACATCGTCAACCGGAAAAGCCTATTGAGATGAAGTGGTTCCACAAGAATGGCACAACTGTGGTGACTGAACAACTCATTGTCCCGGTTTACGACGATGATGGAAAACTTGCTGCCATAGAAGGCATTGCCAGAGACATTACAGAACGTGCACGAATGGAAAAGACGCTAAAGGAGTCGGAGGCCCAGTATCGTACGCTTTTTGAGGAGTCGCCCATCTCACTCTGGGAATATGACATGTCTGAAGTTAAGAATAACATTGACGAATTGCGAAACACAGGTGTCAGAGACTTCAGGAGATATTTTGACCGCAACCCAAAGATTGTCGTTCGTCTCGCAGATCTCGTTAAAGTTGTTGCAGTTAACAACACGACGCTAAAGCTATACAGGGTTAAAAACAAACACGAACTCGTAAGAAACTTGCTGGAAAATCTCGACACAGACCAGTTCGAGGTCTTCAAAGAAGAGCTTCTCGCTATTGCAGAGGCCAGAAACACCTTCGAGGCTGAAACGGCTGCCCAGACCCTGACGGGTGAAAGAATACATGTCGCGGTAAAGGTGTCTGTGGCTCCCGGTTACGAGAAAACGTTCTCGAAAGTGTTTGCCTCCATGATTGATATAACCAAACAGAAAAAAATGGAAGAAGCCATGAAGAACAGCGAGGAGTTCTATCGTTCTGTCGTGGAGAATTCACACGATGGGACCGCAATAATAGACAGCAATTTCAAGATTATCTACACGAACGGCGAACTTGCGAATATCTTAGATTATCAGAAAGAAGAGATAGTTGGAAAGGATTTCAGAGAGTTTCTTGACAAAAGTTGCAGAAGCCTCGTTCAAGACAAGTGTCTGCTTCGACTAAAGGGAGTAGAAACGGCCTCTCAGTACATGTTTCGAATCGTGCGAAAAGATGGTGAAGTGAGAGATGTTGAAATCAAATCCGGGCATGTGCAGGACAAGCATGGTAAAACTTACATCATAGCGCAAATGCTCGACATCACTGAGCATCTGAAGATGGAGAAAGAGAGGAAACGATTTGAGCACAGACTTTCCGCTTTGAATAGGTATGGGCAGAGCCTGAACACGGCGAAAAGTTTGGAAGAAGTTTATCAGGTCACGTTGGAGGCTATGGAAAAAACGCTAGGGTTTGAGTACGCTTCCATTCTCAGGGTAGAAGGAAAAACGCTTCGCGTAGTGCGTAACCGAGGGTACCCGCGGCAACTTTCGCTGAGGCTTCCTCTGGACGGAGTAAAAGGCATCACGGTCAGAGCGGCCACAACGGGCAAGCCAATATGCGTACAAGACCTCAGAATGGAAAAGACATACATCACTGGCAAGCCGGGCATGCTTTCAGAACTTGCAGTGCCTGTTAAAGAGGGGAACAACGTCATAGGCGTACTAAATGTGGAAAGCGATAAGCTGGAAGGTTTTGATAGAGATGACCGCAAGCTGTTGGAAATACTTGCGTCTCACACGGCGACGGCCATAACCAACCTCAACAGGCAAGAGAGACTCTCGGCTCTAAATGAGTATGGCAAACACTTGAACATGGCAAGAAACTTGAATGAAGTCTACATGCTGACGCTAAATGCCATGGAAAAAACCCTCGGATTCGAGTTTGCCACCTTCTTTATCATTGACGATAAGAATCTTCGGCTCGTAGCTCACCGTGGATATCCGAGAAAACTAAATGTTGCTCTGCCGTTGGAGGGGGACGAAGGCGTATCCCTCAAAGTGGCAAAGTCAGGCAAGCCTATTTTCGTGCAGGACATCAGAAAAGAGAAAGCCTATGTCCAAGGCAGACCGGGTATGCTCTCAGAACTTGCAGTGCCAATAAAGATAGGAGAAATGGTCATAGGCGTTTTGAACGTTGAAAGCGAGAGACTGGCCGCCTTCGGAAAGAAAGACAAGGAACTGCTTGAAATACTGGCTTCCCACGCTGCCACTGCAATAGGCAACTTGAGAAAACAAACACAGCTTAAGACTCTTTCTGAGAGACTTGAGCACTTGATGAAGAACACCTCTGAAATCATTCAGGTCAAGAACATGCATGAAAGACTGAGAGTAATCACAAAGGCTATCGGAAAATTCGGCTGGAAACGAGTTGTAATTTCACTCAGAGACGAAAATCTTGATGGAATAGACACCGTCGCAGCAGGTCTTACGAAGAAAGAGTTCAAACTTCTGATAAAGAGAAAGGCGCCTGGGCAAGTTTGGCGCGAACGGTTGGGTCCCAAGTTTGAACAATTCAAGATTGGAGAGTTCTATTACCTGCCTTGGGTTGACCCGTGGATTCGTGAGAATGTTCACGGCGTGCCACCCGAAGCCTCCGCCGACGATGCCACCAACTACGCGGGGGTTCCCAGCAAGCTTGAACCTGAAAAGATGATTGACTGGCATCCTCAAGATATGCTGTACGCTCCTCTGCGCACGCCTGAAGGAAGAATTGTAGGCATATTGAGCATGGACGATCCTGTTGATGGCAGGAAGCCCACGAGAGAGTCGCTTGTGCCTCTGGAGCTTTTCTTGCATCAGGCAGCAATGATCATCGAAAACGCACAGCTAATAGAAAGCCTTCGGGAGGCAAGGCAACAACTTGAGCAGAAGGTGGACGAGAGAACGCGCGAGTTGAGGGTATCGCAGGGGCAACTGCTCAAGGCTCAGAGGCTGGCGGTGATCGGTGAACTGGCGGGAATGGTGGGTCACGACCTGCGTAATCCGTTGACCAGTATCGCAGGTGCAACGTACTACATAAAGAAACGACTAGTCCCTGACGCGGATGTCAGAATACAGGAAATGCTCCACCTCGTGGAGAAAAACATTGCCTATTCAAACAAAATAATAAACGATCTGCTCGACTACTCGAGAGAGATTAGACTGGAGTTGACAGAGACTACCCCGAAGACAATTATGAAAGAAGCGCTGTTACTCGTGGAAATCCCAGCCAACATTCAGTTACTGGACTTTACTGAAGACAAGCCCAAAATGAAAACGGATATTGAAAAGATCAAGCGATGCTTTGTGAACGTCATTAAGAACGCGGTCGACGCCATGCCTGAGGGGGGGAAACTAAGTCTCAGAAGCAAGTGCACGAGTGGGTCAGTGAAGTTCATGCTTTCCGACACAGGCATGGGCATGTCAGAAGAAACCATTGAGAAGCTTTGGACGCCTCTTTTCACCACGAAGGCGAAGGGCATGGGTTTCGGCCTGCCCATATGCAAACGCGTCGTTGAGGCACATGGCGGCTCTATCATCGCCGAAAGCACGCCGAAGAGGGGCACAACGTTCACAGTAAATCTACCAATCGAACCTGAAACAAAAGAAGGAGGTGAAAGAATTTGGATAAAGATGCCAGAATCCTCGTTATTGACGACGACGAAAACATAAGAAAAGTGCTGATAGCGATCCTAACCGATGAAGGATACCTTGTAGATTCGGCAGGCACAGGCAAAGAAGCATTGGAGAAAACGAAAAAACAGCTTTACAACGTGGCTCTGATAGATGTTCGACTTCCTGATATTGAAGGAATAGAGCTATTGACCAAATTCAAACCAATGTCGCCAAAAATGCGAAAGATAATAATCACAGGCTATCCGACGCTACAGAACGCAGTACAAGCAGTGAACGGCGGGGCAGACGCTTACATAATGAAGCCTTTCGACGTTGACAAAGTCCTGAAAATCATAGAGGAACAACTGACTAAACAGAAGAACGAAAAGAAATTCAACCAAGAAATGGTAGCAGACTACATCGAAACGCGGGTCAGAGAACTGGACATGAACAAAATTGCCTGGAAGGAGGAGTCTTAGAAAGCTCTCTTTTCATTTTTCATGAAATCTTCCGTTTATGAATTTTAGGCTTTTTCAGCACGACTAGCTTGTTTTTGCGGCAAATCCTTGCGCATGAACAGCCAGTGATGACTCATATCAAATCCGAGCTTTCGCAAAAGAGCCGCAGAAGAGGCGTTTTGCTCCGTCGTGTAGAGCGCAACGGAACGCAATCCCTTCTCGTATAGCATGTTCATGGCTCGTCTAGTGAGCGCTGAAGCAAGGTTTTTCCCGCGGCATTCTGGAAGTGTGGTTGCAGGACCCAAGTAACCTCTCTTGCCTCCGAATCCCTTGTTATAGTGCATATCCAACCTTGAGGCGACAACGGATATGATTTTGCCGTTGGCCTCGGCCACATGAATCCACTCCTCCGTGAAGGGCGGCGATTCTGTCTTCCACCGTTGAATTATCCCCGTCTTGAGCCGTTCAAAGCCAAAGCCTGCGTTTACTGCTTCGACAAGCGCCTCTTCCTCACCTGATCTGAGGCTACGGAGCACTATTTCTTGTGAAACGCTCGGCAGAGACTTAGTGCCATCAAGCCTTGCAACCATGTGGTACATTCCGCCCTCATGCCTGTAACCCCGCCCAATCCACTCGTTTATCTTTGGGTTTCCCTCATCAACCATAGTGAAGACGACATTGCGCTTGACGCATGCCTCGATTTTCTTCAACAATAAGCTTTCAACTGGTTCGCGTGGTTCACCTTTGCAGACTATGAGCCACTCGATTTCTTCACCCCAGTGACCGTCAGAGTACGCGGTCGAACCAACAATTCTTTCTCTTTCCTCGGCCACGAATATTTGAAGCTTGGAATCTTGAATCCAAGAGCGCAACCTGTCCTCGTCGTAAGGCCAAAATTGGTACGATCCAACGAAAGCCTCGTTGAGCACTCTGACAAGGTCCGGCACATCATCGTTGGTGAAGTCTCGGATTCTCATGGACATGCTCCGTCTTACAGGGTGCAGATTGATTATAAGCGTTTATGTTTGTCTTGGAGAATGCTAGTAGACGATGTGGATGTAGGAGGGCAGCTTGGGGAAGAGAACATCGATCAGTCGCCTGTGGCTGGGACGGACATTGAAGTCAGGAAACCAAGTTTCAAGCTCTCCGCGTTCTCGGTATCCAAGCAGGAGTTGCGTGGATGCAGGAGGGTTCAGACCCATTATGCACTGCTCGTCAGAGTCTAGCCTTTGGATGCTTGCGATCTTGCCGTTCTCTATGGCTATTTGTGCTTTGTAGAGGCGAAAGTTGAGGTTCAACTTGTCGGTCAGTCCACGGTATTCAGAAGCCGCAAGCCTCGACTCCAGTATCGGCTTCATCTTCAGCAACAGGTCTAGGCAGTTCGTAATGCGTATCTGCCAAGCGTAGGGCGGTATTTGCTCAGCGCCGAGTTTTGCGAGCGTCATCGTCACTGGATCATGATAGCTTGTGCGGGCTGCAAGCGTTTCGAGCCCGCAGCTTGCACCTATTTCTCTAAGAAAGTTGAGGATGGCGTTCGTTACGGATGGGCTTGCGTCTGT
>CAYGYI010000099.1:0-6655 GCA_964354055.1 uncultured Candidatus Bathyarchaeia archaeon
TAGCGTATTGTTTTCCGGTCTTGTCATGAAAACCGAAATGTGAAAAGCCACTCTTCACGAAGTCCGCTGAGCCAAAGTGAACTATTTTTTCAACAGTCCAGTCAGTCAAAATCGTGTCTCCAAGTCCTGAATAGTCGATCCAGCATATTTGATTTTATACAAAGGGCTCGTGCGCGTTTTTTCTGAGACTCACTCTCGTGTTGTCGCCTTGATGAAAGTGCCTTCATCCAACTCTTGGAAAGCCAAGGCCAACTCGGTTTCAGTGTTCATTACGATCGGTCCTCTCCAAGCTATCGGTTCGTTTAGGGATTTTCCAGTGACGAACAAGAAGTGAGCGCCTTTCGTTGTTCTTATTCTTATTATATCGCCGTCTCCGAATAGTGCACAGTTTTCAGGCTTGATAGCGGTCTCGCCGGAGTATGCTGATCCATCGATGACATATGCAAAAACGGTCCATCCTTTGTTGGTAGGATGCTCAAACTTTTTCCCGGCGTCTAGTTTTACATCGAAATATTCAACGTTGACCACAAGATCCTGAACAGGCCCTTCTGTGTCGTCTATTTTGCCGGCTATTGCCTTGACTCTGGCTCCTTCTTTTTCAAACGAGGCAATATGGTCCTTTGTGATTCCGCGATACCTTGGCTCCATCATTTTTTTCTTGGCAGGCAGATTGACCCAAAGCTGAAAACCCTGCATCAGGCCATCATGTTTCTTCGGCATCTCTTGATGGACTATTCCTGAGCCTGCGGTCATCCATTGAATGTCGCCTGACTTGATCGTTCCACCGTTGCCCATGCTGTCGCCATGCTCAACCTCTCCAGTCAGCATGTACGTGACAGTCTCGATTCCCCGATGAGGATGCCATGGGAACCCCTTAACACAGTCTTCAGGATCATCCGATCCGAAATGATCCAGAAGCAGAAACGGGTCAAACAATCGAACTTCAGAGTTGCTGAAAACTCGTTTAAGCCTGACTCCTGCTCCTTCCATAGTCTGCCTACTTTTCAGAATCCGTGTCACAACCCTTTCCATTGCGACCCTCAAACAAATCAACCTCTAACGTTCAATTAATATAAACAGTTTATCCGTCGAGTCTAGTGTCACAGACTGAGCAGATTTTGCGGTAGCGCGCGCTAAGAACTGGGGAGACCCTTCGAGACATGCTTCACTTAAACGCGCGGCGCGCGCTAAGTCGTCTTGGTTTCTTGCTACAATTGGATTTTAGAGGCTGGTGCATACTAGGGAGACAGAAGCGCGTTCTCCGTTTAGCGTGCTCGCTTTCTTGACAAATCTATGTGCATCGCTTGAGGCTTATGGCATAGAGGGATTTCATGTTCGAAAAGTTGGATCTTCTTGTTCATATGTTGCCTCCCTTGTATCATTCAGAAAAAGGAGGTATTAAGCCCTCTGAAAATAGATTCTATAGTACTCAATAAACTATATAGCAAGTATTAATCGTGCATTTACGCGTTTCTTGCGGCGTTGATTTACGTCATTCTTTGCTGGAAAGGGTAATTATGTAGTCAGCTGTGTCGGCACACATGTCTGCAGCTTGTTCAATGAATTCGATCAAGTCGTCGTATATCACAATCGCGCCTGTGTTCATTTTGTTGGCGAATTTGATGAACAGCTTCTTTGTCTTCAAGTATTCGTCGTCGATTCCGTGCTCAATTTCTTCAACTTTGCTGGCAGCCTTGATTGCTTCTTCTGAAGAAACCGATATCTTTTCTATACCAACGCGCAAGTTCGAGGCACAATCCACTAAAGCTGAAGTCATATGCGCCGTGTTTCCCGTCAATTCTTGTGGCAACTCGGTATCTTCAACCATTTCCATGCATCTGGCAGCGTCTTTCACATGATCCGCGAGGGTGTCGAGTCTTTTTACAAGATGCAACAGATCTTCGCGATAATCGGCAAACAAGGCTGCACCTTTTGACAATTCTTTGAAGACTTCTATCCGCAGCTTATCTACTTCTTCTTCGGTTTTGAAAATGTTCCGAATGTGTTGCGTTGCGTCTTTCTTGTCTCCTTTGGCCAGGCATTGGGCTGCTTGGTTTAGCAGGTTCACGGTATCTAATGCTTGTACTATCTGTTCCTGAGCTAGGTCTAAGGCTTTGGTTCTTCGACGTTTTTCAAACCAATCATAACTTCTCTTATCCATTTCCCTCATCTCCATTTACATTTTCCTTTTGAGTGACTTTACCTCGTCTGAGTTCATGATCCGTTTCACCTGAGCGATATTTTTCGGCCAGTCGCGATGTAATAGATAGATTCTCCCACGTAGGTGGCGTGATCTGCGATTCTCTCAAGATATTTGGCCACTAGAGCAGTGCAAATTGTACACTTAGCGTCGGGCGGGGCTTTCGACAACTTGTCCAAGTAAGCTGAGAACATATCGTCAACTTCGTTCTCGATTTTCGCAAGCGATTTAGTCATTTCTCCGTTATTGTCTTTAAGAGCCTCTACGCTGGTTCTGATCATGAGCATAACTTTGTCGATCAACTTTTCCATCAAATCCCAAGCATATGCACATTTTCCAGAATTAGCGAATTTTTGGTGCGTCAGTGAGATGTCCAGAGAATACCGACCAAATCGCTCAAAATCATAGGCGATTTTCATGTACGAATTGATTATCCTCAGGTCAGAAGCGACTGGTTGGTACCTCATTATTAGTTCAAAGGCCTTGTCCTCTACACTGACAGTCATCATCAGGAGCAATTCTGAAAGCTCTCGGATATCATCACTTACGTTCTTGCCATCCATGAAGCCTGCAGTAGCTGTTCTGACAGTCTTCTCTGCAACGTCACCCATCTTCAATAGAGTAGTCGTCAGCTCTTCCAAACCTCTATCGAGTAATCTGCTCATTTTATCACCTAGCCAAACTTCCCTGTAATGTATTTCTCAGTAGTCTCTTTTTTCGGATTTTCGAACACGCTATTAGTATCGCCATATTCGATCAACTGACCTAAGTACATAAAAGCTGTGAAATCAGAAACCCTTGCTGCTTGCTGCATATTATGAGTCACTATCACAACCGTATACTCCTCAGAAAGTTGACGAATCAAACTCTCGATTTTTGCAGTGGCTAGTGGATCAAGCGCAGAGCACGGCTCATCCATCAGAATGACTTCTGGATCAACAGCTAACGCTCGTGCTATGCAAAGTCGCTGTTGCTGCCCGCCAGAGAGGTCCAAAGCGGAAGCGGCTATTCTGTCAGAGACCTCGTCCCACAGCGTTGCTTTCTTCAGGTTTTCCTCAACCATTTTGTCTAGAGCTGTTTTTTCGCGTGTGCCATGGATTCTTGGGCCGTAAGCTACGTTGTCGTATATTGATTTTGGAAAGGGGTTTGGTTTTTGAAAAATCATTCCGACTTTCTTTCTGAGACCGACCACGTCATAATCTTTGTCGTAGATGTTCTTTCCATCCAAAAGTACCGAGCCGCTTGTTGCAGCTTTTCCGACAATTTCATTCATCCTGTTCAAGCTTTTGATGAAGGTTGATTTGCCACATCCTGAAGGACCAATTATGGCTGTAACCTTGTTTGCGAGCACCTGCAAAGATACATCCTTTATTGCTTGGACTTCACCGAAAGATACGCTCAAGGAGCGAGTTTCTATTCTTAGCGACATCTTACCAGTTCCGCCTCCTCCTGTATCTTGTTCTAACGATTATCGAAACCAAATTCAATGATAAAACCAATACGAGAAGCACTAATGCTGTCCCATAGGTTAGCGGTCTGACGAGACCGATATTTGGATGTTGGGTTGCCATATAATAGATATGAGTTGACAAAGCCATAGTTCCTTGCAGAGGTGAAGTGGGAATACTGGGGCTGAAGAAGAACGCTGCCGTCGTAATTATCGGTGCTGTTTCTCCTGCAGCCCTAGCAACCGCCAAGATTATGCCAGTAAGCATTCCAGGCAAGGCATAGGGCAAAACGTTGTTCCTTGTCGTCTGCCATTTTGTCGCGCCTAATGCAACGGAGCCTTCACGGAAAGACTTGGGGACGCTCAATAATGCTTCTCTGGTTGCTGCGATAACGATTGGCAACACCAACAAAGACATTGTTAATGCACCAGCAAGAATAGACGTTCCTAATCCTATGAAGACAACAAACAATCCAAAGCCGAAGAGACCATAAATAATTGAAGGAATTCCCGCTAGGTTAATTATTGCAGAGTTGATGGCTCCAACAATGCGGCCTTCCTGTGCATATTCGACAAGATATATTGCAGCGGCAATTCCAATTGGCAAGGCGAAAGCCATCGTTGTCAATGTTAGATAGAGTGTACCAACAATGGCTGGGAATATGCCCCCCTCTGTCATCCCCTGTCGGGGTATATCTGTCAGGAAAGTCCAGTCTATGACGCCTATTCCATTGTAGACGAATGTCCCAATCATGTAGATCAGGAAAGCCACAACGATTGCCGTGACTATTCTGAAGAAGTTGAAGTATATTTTCTGTTTAAGGAGTTTCATGTTCATCTCCCTTGCCTCCTGAGACGCTTCAGAACGGCTCCGCCAAGATAGTTGAAACCAAAGGTGATTGCGAACAATGCAATTGCCAGCGCGAAGAGTGACTGGTAGTGCAGGCTTCCAAATGCCACTTCGGGAGTCTCAATGACTATTGTCGCGGTCATTGTTCGCACGGAATCCAAAATGTTGAAGTTAATGGTCGCGGCGTTTCCGGTTGCCATTAGGACAGCCATGGTTTCGCCTATGGCTCGTCCAAATCCGAGGAGTATGGCTGCCAGTATTCCTGAGGCAGAGGCGGGCAAAACAACCGAGCGGATTGTTTCCCATTTTGTGGCTCCAAGGGCTATTGCTGCTTCTCGGTATTCTTTTGGCACCGAGGTTATCGCGTCCTCTGCTAGGCTTACGATCGTTGGTATTGCCATGATTGCTAGGATTATTCCTCCGTTTAGGGCGTTTAGTCTGGAAGTTGTTCCCGTGAGTTGCTGGATTAAAGATGCGAGCGTGACAAGGGCAAAGAATCCAAAAATTACCGAGGGGATCCCGGCTATCAGCTCGATTGTTGGTTTCAGTATTTCTTTTTCTATGTGCTGGGCAACTTCTGCAATGTAGATTGCGATGGTCATTCCCACCGGGATAGCTATGATCATTGCCAAAGACGTGACTACCATTGTTCCGTAGAGGAGGGGTAATGATCCAAAGGTTCTTGCAACGACGCTGGTTGGTCGCCAACTTGTGCCGAATAGAAATTCTATCGGTGAAACTGAGCCAAACATAGGGAATCCTTGGCTGAAAAGAAATCCAAAGATGATAATTACGATCATTATGGAGAACAAGGCGCAAAAGAACAGGGCGTTCTCTATGATTCTTTCGGTAATTTTCTTTTTGTCCTTTTGTTCAGGTGCATTTTGTTCCGTTTTGCCTCACTCTTCGGTTAGCTGATTTTGTTGTAACTTGTATAAAAAAAGAGTTGTTAAGTCTATTTTTCCAGTTTTATTGTGGAAATGTAGCCTACTTCTTCGAGTATTTCTTGCCCTTGCGGTCCCAAGATAAAAGCTACGTATTCCCCTCGTGTTCCAGTTGGATTTCCATTAGTATAGATGTAGAGTTTTCTGGCGATCGGGTATGCTCCGCTCTTGATGTTTGCTATTGTAGGTTGGTAAACAGTTGTTGATGCTGAGGATAGTCCTAGGATTTTCACGTTTACTCCTTGTCTGGTGTAAGCTACGCCGACATAGCCTATGCCGTTCGCGTCGCCCTGTACTGATTGAACGATTTCAGCATTGCCTGCTAGTTCGCGGTTGTCAGCCCTGAAGTCTTTGTTATGCAAGACGTGTTCGCGGAAGAAATCGTAGGTTCCTGATGTGCTTTGTCTGCCGTAAGTCACTATGGGGGTGTTGTTTCCTCCTACTTCTGACCAGTTTGTGTAGGTTCCGTTGTAAATCATTTCAAGCTGTGTCATCGACAGGCTGATTACTGGATTGTTTGGGTGCACAACGATTGATATTCCGTCAAGACCGACTGTCCATTCCACTGGGTTTACTCCGGCCGCTTTGCAGGATTCTACTTCTGAGTTTTTGATTTCTCTTGATGCGTCTGCGATGTCTGTTGTTTTATCTTTAAGTGCTACAAAACCTGTTCCTGATCCTCCGCCAGCTACTTGAATGTTGACTTTCGGGTGAAGCGTTATGAATTCTTCTGCCCATCGCTGAGCTACTATTAGCAAAGTGTCAGAGCCTTTCACAATGATGGTTCCGCTGAGTTCAGTTGTTGGTGAATTGTCTGTTCGTGGAATGGCCATATATCCTATGGCAAGACCTGCTACTAGACCGACTAAGAGACATGCTGACACGATTCTCTTGTTCAAACTTTTTCTGCCTCTCTTTTTTCCATTGTCAAGAAATGAGAAGATAAATAGATTTATTAGGGTTGTCCAAATATAATATGAAGTCTATAAGACTGTATATAGTATATATAGTCGACGATGTTTGCTTACAACTTCATTTCAACATTAATGAGCGATCAATATGATGGATATTCAAAAAGAAAAAATTGGCGAAACACGAAAGATACAGATGACAGGCGGTTCAACATACATAATTTCCTTGCCTAAGAAATGGGCTGATACTAATCAAGTTGGAAAAGGCGATGAAGTCTTTCTAAAAGAAGAAGACGACGGCTC
>CAYGYI010000100.1:0-4717 GCA_964354055.1 uncultured Candidatus Bathyarchaeia archaeon
AACCTCGCCAAGCCCACAGAAGCCCTCAAAATAGTCAAAGCCATGGAAGCCTACGCCAAAGAAAAAGGCATCGAGACTCATCGCGCACCCTTCGGCTGGAACAAGCAATTCACCATCTCGATAAAAGGCCACCCGCTTGCGGAGCAGAGCCGCCAAATAACCATGGCTAAAGAAGAGGAACCCGAAGGCAAGAAAGAAGAGAAAGTCTCAGAAGCCGTCAAAGCCGAGGAGAAACTCCAATCTTTCTGGTACATTCTTGAACCAGACGGCAAGATGACACCTGTTGCAGACTACAAATTCAAAGGCCAAGAAAATCTAGACAAGTTCTCAAAATACGAAATCTCCAAGGTCAGGGCCAGCCAGCAGATGCCGCCCCACGTGGCCCTCATGAAACGGCTGGAGATAGCGGACTACGAGCCTGGAAGCGACCCGGGCAACATACGCTGGTATCCAAAAGGCCGCCTCGTAAAGTCGTTGCTTGAACAGTTCGTAACCGCCAAAATGGTTGAGTACGGCGCCATGGAAGTTGAGACTCCAGTGATGTATGACTTTCATCATCCGAGTCTCGCGGACTATATGAACCGCTTTCCAGCAAGGCAGTACTTGCTGAAATCAGAGGACAAAGATCTGTTCCTGAGATTCGCGGCATGCTTTGGCCAGTTCCTTATGATTCATGATGCTCAGTTCTCATACAAGCACATGCCGTTGAAGCTCTACGAGCTTACACGCTACAGTTTCAGGCGTGAAAAGAGCGGCGAAGTTGTGGGCTTAAGACGGCTGAGAGCATTTAGCATGCCGGACTGCCATGCCTTTTGCGTCGATTTGGAGCAGGCCAAAACAGAGTTCACGGTTAGGCTTAAGCTGTGCATACAAATCCAGCAGGAAATAGGCCTATCCAAGGACGACTATGAGGTTGCAGTGCGGTTCACGAAAGATTTCTACGACCAAAACAAGGATTTTGTCGCGTCTCTGGCGAAAGTTGTCGGTAAACCTGTGCTGGTTGAGATGTGGACTGAACGCTTCTTCTACTTCGTGCTGAAATGGGATTTCAACTTCGTTGACAACCAAAACAAAGCCGCAGCCCTGTCAACAGATCAAATTGACGTAGAAAACGCCAAAAGATACGACATAGCCTTTGTTGACGAGAAGGGCGAGAAGCAGAGACCGCTAATCCTGCACTGTTCGCCGAGCGGAGCCATTGAAAGATGCGTCTACGCACTCCTGGAAAAAGCCTACAGTAACCAGCAACATCAGAAGCCACCCATGCTTCCAATATGGCTCTCACCTACGCAAGTGCGCATAGTCCCAATCTCAGAGAACTTCCTCTCAAGCGTCGAGAAACTCGCTGAGGAAATAGAGAAGCGGCACGTCCGTGTAGACATTGACGACAGACCTTTGACGCTGCAGAAGAGAATCCGCGAAGCAGAGACAGAATGGGTTCCTTATACAGTTGTGGTTGGCCAGAAGGAGCTTGACTCAGGCGAGTTGCCTGTGAGAGATAGAGGCACAGGCGAAATGCGAAAGATGAAACTTGAAGACCTTGTAGCGGAGGTTGAAAAGATGGGCACTGGCAAACCGTTCAGGCCACTGGCCGTGCCGAAGTACCTCTCGAAAAGGCCTCAATTCCACGGCTAATCATGAACAAAAGGCAGCGGCGATTGCCAAAAACTATATCAGACCTTGATTTCATACACACTTCTGTAAATCCGGGGGCAGGTGTTATGGAAAAGGAACTGCAAGTTTACATAGATGAAGCATACTATCCAAAATCACAAGCAAAAGTCTCCGTTTTTGATCATGGACTTTTGTATGGAGACGGCGTATTTGAAGGCATTCGTGCCTACAACGGTTCTGTTTTCAAATTGAAAGAACACGTTGAAAGACTATACCGTTCAGCACACATGATAATGCTCGACATCCCGATAACGAAGGAACAGATGATACAAGTTGTTCTGGAGACTTTGCGCAAAAACAACCTTAAAGATTCGTATATCCGCTTGGTCGTTACGAGAGGCGTGGGCGACCTCGGCCTGAACCCGAAGAAATGTGCAAAACCCACAATAATCGTGATAACCGACACCATAGCACTACACAAAGGCGAAGCCAAAGAGAAAGGCGTCACCGCTATGCTTTCATGGGTCAAAAGAGATCCCGTGGACGCCACATCGCATGAGATAAAATCACTCAACTACCTCAACAGCATATTGGCAAAAATCGAGGCCAACATCAGCGGCGTAGACGAAGCCATATGCCTCGACAAAAACGGCTTCATATGCGAAGGCGTCGCCGAAAACATCTTCATAGTTAAAGTAGGCAAGATATACACGCCACCGAGCTATACGGGCGCCCTGCCAGGCATAACCGCTGAGGAAGTAGGCAAACTGGCTAGGCGGCTAGGGTACGAAGTCAAAGACAAAAACATAACACCTTACGAGCTGTTCAACGCAGAAGAAGTTTTCTTCACAGGTACCGCCGCCGAAATAGTTCCAGTCAGAGAAATAAACAAACGAACCATCGACAGCGGGAAGCCAGGTCCGATAACTAGGAGATTGATGGAAGAGTTCTTCAAGTTCGTTCGTGATCCAAATCAGGGAATAACCATCTATAAATAGGATAAAGCAAGGTCGAAGAATCGGCCTCACTTCTTTTCCATGAATCGCTCCATTTCGTTTAGAGCCTGTTCCAGCGTTTCTATAGGCGGCAAGATCACGCCTCTAACGTGGCCTGCGCCGTAGACTGGGTCAAATCCAGAACCATGAACAAACAGCACTCCTGTCTGTCTCAACAAGTCCAGCGCGAAATCCATATCAGTCTTCCACCGCGAACCTACTTCTTGGATCTTTGGAAACACGTAGAATGCAGCCTCAGGTTTGGCACAGCTTACTGAGTCCATCTCGTTCAATCTCTTCCATGCATAGTCTCGTCTTTCACGTAGCTTCCTGACAGTCTCTTCCACATGGTCTTGCGGACCATTTAGTGCAGCCACTCCTGCCTTCTGGACTGGCGTGTTTGCACACAATCTTATCCTTGCTTCTTTTTCGATGGATTGCTTTAGCTCCTGCAGCTCCTCATGCTGATCGTGGAAGTAGACATAGCCGAGCCTCCAGCCTGTCATCAGGTGTGCCTTCGAGAACCCGTTCAACCCTATCACTGGAACGTCCTTGGTCAGATGCGCAGTGCTGACGAATTCTTTCTCGAACACTATCTGATCGTAGATCTCGTCCGACACGATTGGAAGGCTAAACTCACCTGCCAGATCCACTATCCGTTTTGTCACCTTCTCCTCATATAGCGCGCCACAGGGGTTGTTGGGGTTGATTACTACGATTGCACGAGTTTTCTTTGTAATCTTCTTTCGGAGATCATCAACGTTAGGTTGCCAACCGTCATCTTCGACGGTTTCGTAGGTGACTGGTTTCCCGCCGAAGAATTTAGCGTAGGAAATGTAGGGCGGGTACGTGGGGCCAGGGAGAAGGATTTCATCTCCTGCGTCAATGAGCGCGGCCATGACCATTTGTATGCCTTCAGAAATGCCTGCGGTGACTACCACGTTCTCCGGTGAAACCTCAACGCCGTTCACTCGTTTCTCTTTTTGGCTTACGGCTTCTCTGAGTTCTGGAAGTCCTTCTGAGGCTGAGTAAAAGTTGGCTCCTTCTTCGACAGCTTTTATCAGTGCCTGTCTGATATGCTTCGGCGTGGCAAAATCAAACGCCACAGGGTCCCCGATATTAAGATAGTAAACTTTCTTTCCAGTTTTGGCCACCTGCCTCGCGTAGACAACAACGTCACGGATCGCATATTCAATGGTGCGTGCCCTTTCGGTGACCTTTATCTTGATCAAGGCTATCCCTTCCAGAGACTAGGTTTTTGGGTTGGAACAGAAATAAAGGTTATGGAGAAAGTTAGGGGAATGTGAACGTGTCTTCGAAGGCCACGTCCTGCGTCGTGTAAACAGTCACTTTCACTGTCTTAGTTGCGTAAGAAGTCCAATCCCATGAGAACGAGAGCGTAACGTTGTTGCCTCCCTGAACTAGCAATCCGATACCTTGAGCTTGGAAAATCGTCTTGTTCTCAAACACTACGGCTACACGTGCCAATGTTGCGTTTAAAGAATTGACGTTGCTTTCAACAGTCAAATTGAACGTCCTTTTATCGCTTGGGTTCACGTGTCCCAGCACATTCCAGAGCGAGGAGGGCAAGGTGACAGTCTGTGAAACCATGTAGTTAGATGCGTTGACCGAGATGGTGGCGATTTTTCCCCTATAGCTAATCCAGTCAAACGAACAGTTGAAAAGGCGCGTCTCGCCAATGAGCACTACTTGGCCTGCGAAGCTGGTTTGTGTCGTGTTGAACTTTATCTGGGTCACGGTCACGTTCTGAAGGGAGGTCGGCATGTTTGTAATGTTTACGAGGAAGGAGCCTGTGTTGTTGAGGTTGAAGCTTGGCGCTATTTTAAAGACGGTTGGTTGAGGCGTTTTCACGGTTATTGAGGTGTTTGTGTAGTTTTGTTTTGTATGCACGGTTACGGTTATGCTCTGGTTGCGGTAATTTCTCCAGTTCCATGCGCAATTTTTGAAGGTTACAGTCTGATTTGAGCCAAGTCTGTAAGTTGGCGAGAAACGAGGTGTCGAAAGGTTTCCATTCAGATGGAACTTCGTGCCGTTAGCATAGGTAAGTGCAATGTCGTCAATGTCAACCGCTGTCTTCGAGACCTGCG
>CAYGYI010000100.1:4817-6615 GCA_964354055.1 uncultured Candidatus Bathyarchaeia archaeon
TTAGCATAGGTAAGTGCAATGTCGTCAATGTCAACCGCTGTCTTCGAGACCTGCGAGTTTTCCAAAGCAATGTCAATTTTGCCTGCATCTGTCTCATTAAACTTCACGTCATTTATGATTAGTAGCACGCTTGCATTTCCGTTGATGGCTTTCTCCACAAAATAGCCTTCTACGGTGTCTACACGCACATTGATGGTGTTGAGATATTCCCAATCATAATTGCATCTGAATGATTCGCTTGCGCCTATCGCCAAATTCTTCTGCGCAAGGGTCATGTTTGCATCTGCAAGACTTTGTTCATTGACTGCCACTTTTGATATTGTGAGGTTTATTGCTGAGCTTGGGCTGCTCTTCAAAGTGACGTTGAAGTATTTGCTGCTCACAAGCGGGTTAAAGGAAACGTCCATACCGATTCCGACGTACTCTGTCTTCAATGTTTTCGTGGCTCCTGAAGCCTGAAGGGCTGACACGTGCAATGTCACATTCTTGCCAGCCAGTGGACTCCATTTGGCAAAGCATTTGATGGTTTTCGATGTTCCCCGAGCGAGAGGAATTGGCAGATTCTCGGGAGTTGTGCTGTTCACCTTGATGAGGGTCGTGCCCTCGGTCTGTCCATAGTATATTTCAGTGATGTTTGTTGAAGAGATTGAATGTGCTGGATTCATGACTGTAAAGTTGAAATAATTGGCATGTCCTACGGGGAAGTTGACATCCGTGATCGTTAATGTTATGGTGTTTTCCGGTTCAAGATAAAAGCTTCCCATGGTCCATACGTAGGAAATCAAGGCGCCTATGACCATGGAACACAATAGCAACAAGACTAGAATAAGAGTGGAAATCGCCTTCTTTTCTTTCAACGTGCGCAAATTGGTTACCTCGATATTAACGATTGGTGTAAATCATATTTCCTAGAGGTAAATAAGCGTTCTCTCTTAGGTTTTCAGTGTTTACCCACGTTTTTGGGTCACTTGCGTTTCCGGAAGAGGGTTGCTTCATTAATCTGGCACACAAACTCGAAGCCTTGTTCTACTAGTTTTTGTGCATCGGCGATGTTTTTGGCGACGGCGGAGTGGTATTGGTCGTTTTCGAAGCTGACAAGTTGGGTGTAGATGAGTGTGTTTTCGATGCATCTGTGTCCGAGCAGTTTCATGATGTATAGAATGTCTCTGGTTCTGTTGTATTCCATGGTGGCTTTCCAATGTCGGAAAGTGTGGAAGTGTGTCTGAAGTAGTCTTGGGTTCTGAAGCTTGCTTGCGATTCTCTTTCTAGTGGTGGCGAGTTGAGAGCTAATGTACTGGTAGCCTGTTAGTCCAAAGATTTTCTCGTTTTTCTTTGGCAACGAGTTTACCATGCCCAGTAGCTTTTCTGAGATTTTGAAGACTCTTGGTTTTCCATCTTTTTCAGTGGTGTTGACGTAGATGATTCTGCGTTCGCTGTCGATTTCGGTCCACTTCAGGGATAGTGCTTCGCCGATTCTTATAGGAATTTCTTTGAGTAGTTGGAGACATGCTGCAAGCCGCTTGCTGGATCCTGCGATGAGGGCGTCAAGTTCGGATTCTAGTGGTATGAAAGGAAGTGGGGGTTTGGCTCTGTATTTTGGAGGCTCAAAATGCACGTTGCTGAAGGCTGAAACTCGAGACGAGCATGTGAAAGAGGTTTATGACAGTCGGCAGACGGCTTTGAAGTGGATTCTTGTAACTTGCTTTGGTTATTTGGGCTATCGAAACGCAAGGTTCGGTACCGTAGACGGACATATTGGCGTCTGCGCATTTGGCAGAGAAGCCTTTCTGAAAGCTTC
>CAYGYI010000101.1:0-6469 GCA_964354055.1 uncultured Candidatus Bathyarchaeia archaeon
TGCCGTTTGCTATTTCCAGGTATTCACGGATCAGGTTTTTGCTCATGGTCCTGAAGTTCGGGCCTAACGGGTCGATGTAGGTTCCGCCGCTTGACTCTCCGAAAGCCGCTTCTCCGTTGAATCCTTTTTGTTTTTCACCTGGGAATTGCTGTGCGAAAGGTCCGTTTTGGTCTGCTATGGAAAACTGAACCGTGAAGTTGTTTTGACCGCATAGCGTCAACATCTGACTGAGCCAGTTTTTAGCTGCCGTTGTCAAGGGCGCGTTTACGTTGCCTGAAAAGTACGCGTTTCCCCAACCCGTATAGATTCTCAAAAGGTTGTTTTTCTGAGCCTTCATCAAGTTTATGATGTTCTGAGGATTCTCTAGCGTGGGCTTGTCCATCGCGTAACAGAGCCCGTTATACATTGCTTGACTCATTTTTCTCTCATACTCCCAACTGAGCTTTGATATTCGCTTGTGTGATGGTTCCTTTAGCGATGAGAGCCTTAATCAACGCCAACAAGATTTCAGGCTCAGTAATCAAAGTGCGATCGTCAAGTTCAACGCAAGGCAACGATTCAGCGTCTTTTCCGTGCAGATATATTTTCACCATTTCTAAGCCTCCACAACATAGCCGAGACAATATAGGTCAAAATCGTCATTAGCAACACTCAGCGCATACTGAAATCTTTGAGTGGCATTTGCAATAGTGCAGAAGAAACCTCTTGTATCAACGTTTGAATTTGAAGCTGTAGCGCCTTCATTTGCATATGAATAAAAATTCCCTGTTCCCGCAATTCTGGATGCCCACACGTGGACAGCGATGATTTTGCGGGTTTCACCCGCAATCGCACCCGTCCCCGCAGCATTCGCCAAAGTCACCGTATGCTTAAGCGTGTCTGCATGAGTAATATCCGCTATCTTCCCATTGTAAGGAACAAAAATCGGAAGCGGCCCCTTCTTGTACCGTGGATCGTAGGCCATTAAAGTTTCACTATCCCTGAGATTTCAACGAATCCCAACGTGACTCCTGGCGCCGCTGACCATTCAATAGCATAGTACATCACGCCCGTCACTGGGAGAATGAAGGGTTTTTCGATTTCAACGTCATAATCAGTGTCGTCAACTCTGGCGGCGGCGCTTTCATAGATGAGGCTTAGGTTGCTTTCGTAGTTTGCCGCGTAGGCGTATCGGTAAATTCGAAGCGTGTACGTGACGGCGTTTGTTGGATTCAGTCGGTAATGAACTCTTAACGCTATGCCCTTCTTGAAGAATAAAGGATACCTGTAAATCTGAGGGAAGAAGTGGACGGGCGTATCCGTCTTGGCGTAGCTGTCTTCCAAGGTTCCTGACCCGCCGTCCTCATCAAGGAAATATGCATGGAAGATTGTTTCATTTGAGCGCACGGGGTCTGCGTCAAAACTTGCGTCGCCGCCAAGAGCAAGTGTGAGGTCTGAGCCTGGTTGAGCGTCATTAGTGATGTAGAGTCTGCGGATAGGCAGCTTCATAGTTTTGACGTAAGCTAAGTCGATGAGGTCTTTTGTCGCTTCGTTGATTCTTATGCTTGCTGACCCGTTGAGTGTTCCAACGGCTAGGAAGTCGAACCATCCTGGCAACTCGTAGAGTACGTTAGCGCGGGCTACGGCAAGGTCTATGTTAATGACTAGGTAGGTCAGGTCTTCATGTGCAGGCTTCTTCAAGCCGTTGATGGCTTCGATTATGGCTTTTGTTTCAGGACCTAGATGACTCATGCTATCAGCCTCGGTTTCAATGGACTATCTACAGGTCTCACTGGCATTTTGTCAAATCCCGCCTGTTTGAGAATGTTTTGCGTTTCAATCTGACTGATGAAGTGCTTGGCGCCTGCTTCATCTGGAAACTTGAGAACTACGACTTCGCCCATTCTTGCGTATCTGACGGTTTTACTGTCCATCTTGTTTTTTCTCCTTTTCAAGTAGTTTTATGATGTTGTCGTAAGACATTTGCACCGTTTGAAGGTGACTGGTGAATGTTCTAAGCTCTACCGCTATGCTCTTCTCAAGAGCTTTGAGCGTGTCCACTTTGGCTTTTTTACGAGAAAAAGGGGATTTCACACACACACATCCTTTGAGAAACTAAATCCAGCGTATGTAATGCGCTGCTTGACCTGCTGCTGCAAGTGCTATGTCTACGTCGAAAGCTGAAGTCAAGGTTACTGATGGTTGACTGAATTTGAGTCGTTCTAGTCGCCTAGTCACGTATGCTATGTTGCTGCTTGGCGTGATGGCTGATCCAGTGTAGGGTTCGAAGACGGTTCTGATCTCGTTGACAGCCATGGCGGTGCATCTGAGGATGAGGGTTACGTTCAATTCTTCAGCTGCCGTGTTCACTGATTCAGTCGCGCATCCACCGACTTCTATTAGTTGATGTGCATCTGTGATGGGCATGGCAAGTCCAGCTACTTCTCCGACAGCTGCGATGGCGATGGCGATTTCTCTGCTGCATTGGCTTCTGATGGTCGGAAGTGGAAGTCTCACATCGGTCCATGTGAATTCTGCTGTGCTGCGTCTGTTTCCAGCTTCAGCGTCGAGCGGTTCTACTCCGATGTTCCATGCTTCGCCTCCTTTTACGGGTGCGAATACGTCGTAGTATTCGCTAGGGCCTATCAGTGATGTTCCTGTGGCTAGTATGCTGCCGCCGGTGTTTCCGCAGATGATTTCTTGAGGCTGGAAATTGTAGTTTTGGCCTTGAATGTCAAAGACTGCTAGGGCGCTTTCCGCAACTGCTCCCGCCACTATACAGTCTATCGCTCGCCAACCTAGAAGGGTTCGTGCCTTGTCAGGAACGGCAAACGCTGCGTTGATGGCTGCGCGTGCAACTGCTGCTCCGCCTGCTGCGAAGGCGTTGCTGCTTGTCCAGATGCTTCCGCCCATCTGCTCGACCATTTCCAAGACTTTTGCGCTTGGGCCGCTTTGATATGGCATGTTCAGAATGCTCCTTTTATTTGGTTGTTGTTCGGGTTCGGGGGAACTGGGACGAAGGTGCCGTTTGGCGTCCTCGTCATGTTGGTTTTTGACACGTTTTCTCCTGATCCTGGCAGAGCTAACGCACCTGCGGTTGAGCTTGCGAGAAGGCCTTGACCGATTTTGCTTAGGGGTCTGAGAATTCTTTGTCCTTTGCTGGTGAAGAGTTTGGCTATTGGTCCCGCGAATGTGGCGATCAATCCGCCTATGATGCCTGGACTCCATGAGCTTCCGATGTATTTGTTGTCGGCGTCAAGTCCAAGGAACTTGTATTTCAGGTATTTGTCGATGCCGCCGCCCCACGTTGAGTCACTGGTGCCCCAGAGCTTGCTTATTTCAGGTGTTCGAGTGCCGATTTTGGTTCCTGCGCTGTCGTAGATGTCGCCGCCCGTGATAGTGTGCAGATAGTTGACGCCTGCGCTGGCTCCATATACCGTTTGGTATTCAGTGAAGCCGTGATAGATGCCGTATGCCAAGTTTCCGAAGAATCCTAGGAAGCCGCCGTATTTGTTGACTCCGCCTTCAAGTTTGCCGCCGAATCCTCTCACACGGTGTCCATACCTTCTGATACGGGCAAAACGTTTCGGATCGTATCGGCGTTTCTTTGGTCCCTTGAAGTAGTGTCCGCCTCTCGGTCCCTTCCACATGGAAGAAGCGTATCCTGGATCATGTGTTCTTCTGTGGCTTAGTCGCCAGCGTTTGAGCCCTGAAGGTTCAACGCCTTTTCGTGGTCCCCGTCGTCTGTGCCGTTTGCCTGGATCGGGATCGTAGTATCTCTTTCTTTTTGCCAATTTTTATCACCTATGTTGGAGAAGGTGCTGCCGGTGCTTTGCCGCCCTTTATTTCTTTGATGAAAACGATGATGCCGCTGATTATGTCGGTTGTCAGTAGTCCGAGGGCTGCTCGATCCATTGGGAAGCCTAATGCTGACCATACAGAGAAGGCGGGTAGGACGAAAGCGAGAAACATTAGAACGGCTTGCTGAGTGTCGCTTAGTGGCATTTTCTATTTCTCCATTGTTCGGTAATATGGTTTATGCTTTCGTATGCTTAAGAACATACATGATATTTCTACTGTTGTAATACAAGCAAAGCCATTTCTTTCACAGTCGCATTCATTGTCCGTTTCATTCCGTCCCGATGTTCAAGAGCACCTCTTGCCTTGATAAGAAGCTCATAGGTTTCTTTCCAGATGACGATTGTTTTTACTGGTCTACCCAAAAAGGGGCACCACAAACTTTGTTAAAAGAAAGGTTACGACGATGCAGACGGCGGGCACGACTACCGTTTTTAGGATTCTGCCTGCTCTTACGCTCTTGTCTTCTTCGATTTCTTCATCAATCTCTGTAATGTAGTTACTGACGGTTGCATGAGAAACGGGGCAGCCAAGTTCGTCGGTGAAGTATTTTGCTATGTCCCTGTATCCTAAGCCTTGTCGATAATGCATTTTCCAAGCGGTCAAAGCGTCGTCCCGTGTGAAAACTCTTTCGCCTATGCTTGGTTCAGGAAGTTCCCCGCGCTGAACATCATAGGGGTCTAGGCTCGTTTTGTTTTGAAGTTCCAATGCAGGTGTTGAGTCGCCTCTTGCTAGGGCTCTGAGGGCGGTGTCAAGTTCTTTCGGAACCTTTTTCCCTGTTAATCCGATGAGAAAGCCGAAATTCACGTAGTAATGAGCTATGGTTCTCGCTACGTCCATGGGAAGTTTGAAGAAAGCGGGCATTTGCGGATCGTCGGGAGGAGGAGGCGGCGGGGTCTCTTGAGTCAATGTATGCCTCCCTCGATTTGGGTGTCCTCTAGGGTTTGTATCAGATCGTCAAGGATTATAAGACCAATTTCTTTGAGAAAATCGCCAAGTCTCAATTTGAAGAATTCACGGCACTCAGGTCTTCTGCAGGCGCTGTCTATTGCTTCTCGGATTTGCCATTCTTCAGGTTTCATAAGCCTGCCTCGATTTGTATGTCTTCAAGTTGTTCGTTGACGCCTTTCAGGACTATGGCAAGTTGAATGATTTGATCGAAGGCTATGGGGATTTTGTGTCGGGGGCGGTTCACGTTGATGATAGCTTCCACTTTGGCTTTCTGCGTAGATAGAATGTCGTAGACTTCTTTACTTACTTTGATCATTTTCTCGTTTTCAGTCATGGTTCATCATTCCAAAACCATAGGCTGATGAACAGGAGTATGAAGGCTGAACCGACGAGAACGAAGAGAATGTCGTATGCGAAGCCTAGTTTGGTGTGGATTCCCCAGAAAAAGGAGAAAGGAAGATTCCAATGTTGGTCTCTCCATGCTCCGAGTAAGAGGTCTAACTGCCAAATCGACCATAGAAAGAGGAAGACAGCGACAAAGAGTCCTATGACGTTGAAGAGATGTGTTCTTACCTTTTGATAAGAAGTTCGTTTAACATTAGTTTCTTGGTTCTTTTCCATGTTTTGATCAGTCTCAAGCCGCAGCGCGGGCATTTGTAGCATACGTGAGTTGCTTTTTCACGTTGCATGGGGATTCGGCAAAAGGGCAAAACGGCATTAATTAATCATCCCAGTCTTCGTCTTCCCAAAATTCGTCGTCGTCATCAAACTCTTCTTCCTTCATGGCAGCACCTTCGCTTTCGGCTCCAATTTCATGTTTCTCAGGGTTCGCACTACGGCCCCGCTTATGGCGAGGCAGTCGCAGGGGTCGCGTGACCGTATGTTGACTTCTATGTCGGGGGCTACGGTCACGTCGATTTTAAAGTCTTTCAGGGTTACCATTTTGGTTCCTTCTTTTAGGTGGCTGATGCACATGGACAGACCTCTGAGGGTGTTAGGTTTGTAGGCGCCCCATGCGCGCCTCGTTTTTCGGCTACCTTCCCGCAAGGGCCTACACCGCGGCAGAGCATGTTGAAATGTGAAGCCGTGCCAATGCAAGGCAATAGACAAGGATCGTGAGGGTCTCGGTCTCTGCCTAACACCGCGGGATTGTTCATTTCTTGTCACCGTTCTACTTGGGTTTCGCAGGTTCCCCGTTGATCGCATAGGTTGTTGTAGCAGAATGTTGGGTTGTGTCCTTGTGGGCAATGGAAGCCTAGGGGTCGTGGGGATGCGGGTTTGTCGAAGGGATCGCGTGAGTGGGCGCGGTCAGAGCCGTAGGAGAAAGGAATACTCTTCGCCGATGTGGCCATAGTTGAATGAGGACTCGATTCGGTTTCGGCTGCTGACCGCACTAAGGTTTTTTCTGTGAGTCCGAGGCTTCGTTTTTTGCAGACGAGGCAGATGTCGAGGGTTTCAAGTTCCTTCATGCGGGGGGGCTTGTAGACGCACCAGAAGACGCCGTCGTACTTGATCCGAGAGACGCAAGCAAGTTCTTCGTTTTCGCTGAGTTTTTCGGTGCGGGCTTTGTCGAGGTATTTGAAGCGGAGAACGATTCTTTCGAGGGCGGCGGTGTGGTTTGGGAGTTCATATTCTTGTCGGTAGGCTTCGAGGGTTTCAACGGCGGAGTCAGAAAGACGGA
>CAYGYI010000102.1:0-6460 GCA_964354055.1 uncultured Candidatus Bathyarchaeia archaeon
CTGAAGGAGAAGGACCTAAGCGACGTGATGGTGTTCGCTGGAGGCATCATCCCAAAAGAAGACGTTCCAGACTTGAAGAAACTGGGAGTCAAAGAGATCTTTGGCCCAGGCACAACCACGGAGACGATCATTCAGTACGTTTTTGACCATGTCACAAGTAGAGCGTAAGATGTGTTGGACTGTTGCCAAGTGTTGAAGAACTCGCCAAGGGCGTGCTTTCTGGTGACCGTAGAAGCATAGCCAGAGCCATAACCCTTGCAGAAAACGACGCAGCCAAGTCGCAGAAACTGATTGCCGCTATTTATTCGAGCACGGGAAAGGCCCACATCGTAGGTCTAACAGGGCCCGGTGGAGCAGGTAAAAGCACACTAGCAGACAAGATCGTACGTGAGTACAGGAAGAGAGGCAAAACCGTAGGCGTAGTGGCCGTGGACCCTTCTAGCCCGTTCACAGGCGGCGCCTTTCTTGGCGACCGAATCCGCATGCAGGAACTCACCATGGACGATGGCGTGTTTATCCGCAGCATGGCTTCGCGCAACTACGCTGGCGGAATAGCTAAGGCCACCAAGAACGCTGTTAGGATTTTGGACGCTGCAGGCAAAGATGTCGTGATCGTTGAGACGATGGGGGCAGGTCAGTCTGAGGTGGAAATTATCAACGTTGCCCAAACCGTAGTGGTGGTTCATGCGCCTGGTTTGGGCGACGAGATTCAGGCCATCAAGGCAGGAATTATGGAGATAGGCGACGTATTCGTCGTTAACAAGGCAGACCATGAAAACGCGAACAAAACGGTGACTGACTTGCAGGCGATGTTGCAGCTTGGCGGCAATGAGAAAGGCTGGAAGCCGCCAATCCTAAAAACCGTGGCATTGACCGGCGAAGGCGTTTCCGAACTTGTGGACAAGCTAGAAGAGCATGGACACTTTCTGAAGGATCCTGAGAATTCATTAAAACTGCTTAAAGCCAAGACTGAGGCTGAACTCATCGAAGCCATCAAGGAGAAGGTGCTCAGCTCAATCATTGAAAACCTCAAAAAGAAAGGCATGCTTGAGGAGTACCTGCAGAAAATCATGAAAAGAGAAAAAGACCCGCTTTCCGCAGCGGAAGAGCTTCTAAAGAAAAAAGGTCTTGAATAATGGCCAAGCTTGAGAAAGGGCTTGTTCAAGTCTATACGGGGGACGGCAAGGGCAAAACCTCCGCTGCCTTCGGTCTCGCGCTCCGGGCGGCGGGACGAGGCCTGAAGGTCTACATTATCCAGTTCATCAAGGGCGGATTTGACTACGGTGAACTGTACGTCGTGGACAAGGTTCAAGGCATAACATTGAAGGCTTTCGGCCGAGGCAAATTTGTGTTGGCTAAGCCGCCTGAGAAAGAAGATGTCAAGCTGGCACAGGAGGCTCTGCAACTGGCTGAGAAGGTTTTGGAAGACGCTGAATACGACGTGGTCATCCTTGACGAGATCAATGTGGCGCTTAGCCTCCAACTCATAGAACTAGACAGAGTCCTGCAACTCATCAAATCCAAACCCAAGCACGTAGAGCTTGTGCTGACTGGAAGAGGTGCACCAAAAGAAATCATCCAGCTTGCAGATTTGGTGACCGAGATGAAAGAGATCAAGCATCCGTACGTCAGAGGCGTACCTGCAAGAAAGGGAATTGAATACTGAAAACCGAACGTTGTTAATTGGTTTGTCATGAGCTTTGGCGGTTCTGGTTTTAGTGGAAAAATGTGGACGCAGAGGGTAAATTTTAATCCAACCCCAACCCAACCAAACGACGACCATGGGAAGAGTTATAGCTGAACTGAAACAAACCAATCTGGAGAGTTAGGCGATACAAAACATTGATCGGCGTCGTGGTCGACATTGATGATACTCTGATAAGTACTGATCGCAGAATGCAAAGCATTTGGCACCATATATTGAACCGTGAAATCTCTATGGAGGCGGTGGAAACTCTAGGCTTAGACCAGATTTTCACAGAATTTGCGTCGCCTGAACAGAAGAAGCGGGCAACCGAATTTCAGAGACGATTTTGGGATGTGGTGCTGTGCTTAGAAGAGGTCGGCGTTGACCTGCTTACTTTGGATGAGCCTATTCCTTTTGCAGCCAATGTTCTACAACGATGGAGCAAACACTGCACAATAATATATCTCACTGGAAGAACTGAAAACACGCGCCAACTAACCTTGCATGAACTCGATTCTTTCGGTTTTCCCATAGACAGCACCCAACTGGTGATGTTCAATCTTGAAGACTATGCGCGAGTGCGTGGTGAAGACCCCTCTGGACCAACGCTTATTGATGGAAAGTCAAAATTGCTCTCTTTGATAAGCGAAGAACACAATGTCGTCAGAGTCGTTGATGACTTTCCCGGCTACTTCCCAGTTTACAGGCAGTTTGGCGTTCCAGACAGAATTGGCTTCCTTCGCTCAAAACGATATTCGCCACAGCAATACATTGACAAAGGTGCCACAAGAGTCGTCGAAAGTTGGAAACAACTTCAAGACGACCTACCCAAACTGGCGTAACGCGCGGAATTAATCGTATGGGACAAAACTTTACCCCCACACACACAAAAAGTTCACGCATTCAGGAGAAAGCAGGGGTGCCGCCGCTGGCGCGGCACAGTGGAAGCTGAAGGCGCGCGCAAATGGAAAGAGCCAAAGATACTGACGAGAGAGAAATGAGGCTTAGTTGACAAGGATTCTGTTCAGCTTTGCCAATGCTTCTTTGTTCTCTTTCCAGTGCAGCAATTGCAGAGCATCTTGAACGCTGCACCATCTGTATTCACTGTGCTCTTTTCCGTCAAGTACAATTTCCTCTTCGGGAGACACTTCTACACCATAGACATACTCCTTGTTCAAGTTAGGATCAGAGAATTCGAAATAGTACAATCCTTCAATCACTCTCAAGAGATTCTCTATTCCTGTTTCTTCTTTTATTTCTCTAGAAAGAGCTTCTATCTGAGTTTCTCCTTCCTCTAGTCCTCCAGTGATTGGCTGCCAGTATCCATTCCTTTCTGGAAGCCTTTTGAGAAGGAGGTATTCTATTCTGTCGCAGTTTTTTCTGAAGACTATGGCTTCGACCTGTACTGGCAACCTCATAGTAGAAGAGCTATGCCTGAGGCTAAAATCCATTTTGGAAAGAACCAAAGATGCTGAAAGAGACAACTTGAGAGTCTGTCTTGGAAAGCCTTTTTTGATCCATATACAATATGTAAGGTGCTACGTTTGTGTTGGGATATCAGAGGGAGACGAAAATGGTTAAGGTTCGCATTTCCGAGATGAGCTGGGTCGATGTTCAGAAGGCGTTGGATAGAGGCTTCAGAACTGTCGTATTTGGTGTGGGTTCAAATGAACAACATGGGCCTCATCTACCTACCTGTACGGATTCGCTCATCGGTGATGATCTGGCCAACAGGGTGGCTAAGAAACTCGGCAAAGCTCTCCAAGCACCCACTATAAACGTGGGATGCTCTGAACATCATATGGCGTTTCCCGGAACTATCGACATTAAACCGGAGACGCTGAAGAGCTTGATCCGCGACTATTGCGTTAGCCTGGAAAAGAACGGATTCAAGAACATAATCATACTTCCATGGCACGGCGGAGATTTCAATCCTGTGCAAGAGGCTACTAAGGAACTGAATCAGCATCTCAAAGAGGCTCGTGTAATTTCCTACACGGATCTCAAAGGCCTCTTAAGATTCTTCGCAGAGTCTTCACTGAAACACGGAGTTTCGATCCCTGAATCAGGTGCTCACGCAGGCGAATCCGAAACATCAATAGTTCTGGCCATACGAAAAGATCTGGTCGATATGGAGCATGCTGAAGAAGGTTTCGTGGGCAATTATGAAGAGAAGATACCTATCATTTGGAGCCAAGGCATCAAAGCTGTAACAAAAAACGGTGTAGTTGGCGACCCTCGCAAGGCAGAGGTTGGCAAAGGAGAAGAATACTTAGAGCTCTGGGCAGACAAAATGGTGGATTTTGTCCGAAGACAGATCGACATCTGATCAACTGCGAGCCGACGCGCGTTCCGTTGAAAATCAAATATACCAAATGGGCGTTGTAGGAATTAGCTGGTGATTAGTCATGTCAGTAAAGGAAATTAAGGCACTCGTGCGTCGTTGGTTTGAGGAGTTGAACAAGGGAAAGGCGGCGGCCTTGGCGGTAATGGATGAGACCTGCGCCACTGACTTCGTCCGTCACTGTGCCCGTGGAAAGGATTTTCGTGGCATCAAGGATTACAAACAGGATATGAAGGAGCTCTTCACTGCTTTTCCTGACGTTCATTTCACACTCGATGATATGGTCGTGGAAGGGGATAGGGTAGCGATCCGCTATACATGGGCTGGAACGGATAAAGCTACTAATAAGAAGGTAGTGATGTGGCAGATAGAGATTGACCGCGTTGCTGGCGGTAGATTCGTGGAATGTTGGGAAAGGTACGATACCCTAGGTTTGATGCAGCAACTCAAAGCTGTACCGACACTAGAGAAGAAAGAATAGCGCGCGCTACACTGCTGCACCTGGCAAACCATCAGCCCCTTGAGTCGAAAGCCTAAAAAAAGGCAAATGGTAGAAAAAAAGCTACGGCAAGAGGTTGTCTGTTGTGCATTGGCGAATCAAACGGATTTTCAACTTCACCGGTGACCGACAATGGCAAGATGGCTACTGCGAAGGCGGCTTTCATGACAAGCTCAATCCGGGTGAAGTGTATTTCCAAGAGTATTTCAAGCATTGGATGGGTCTTTTTGACGGTCCGAGAAACGTCTTCAAATGGACAGCAGGCTCCGTCAACCCTGGCGTCAGCAAAGTTCACATCCAAGTTGATCTTAGAAATCCTCACTACATCACCACAGCTCCAGATGATGGGGCAACCCTTGTTTCAAGCGGCGGCACCAACAAGATCTACAAGATCTTTCCAAAAGAGAGAATCGCGAAACTCCTCATAGACACCGCCAAAATGGGATTGAAAGATGTGGGAAACTGCGAGTACGATTATCATGGAAATATCTGGGTCAATGAAGTGACAGGCTGCAGAATCTGGCAATTCGATTCGAATGGCAACAAGAAGCTCGTTCTGGGAAGTGGCAAACTTGGATTTCAGAATAGACCAGCTCCTTTCCAAGAGGTCAGCTTCAACTGGGTTTACGATCTGCGAATTGGTCCTGATGGAAACATCTACGTCTTGGACAGCAAGAACTTCGCGCTGAGAATGATTGACCTGCAAGACGAGAAGGTTGTCCCAATTGCTGGAACTGGAAAGCCAGGATACTCCGGAGACGGTGGCAAGGCAATAAACGCTACGCTGGGATCTGATCCAAACGAGTATTTTGATGGGCCATATTCATTGTCCTTGGATGAAGAAGGTAACATGTACATTGGCGACACCCAGAATCACGTTGTTCGCATGGTTGAGAAGAGGACCCATATCATATCAACGATAGCTGGAAATCACAAGATCAAGCCACATTCGAGAAACGATCCCCAAGAGAAGGACCCGTTGAAACTCAATCTACCGAAGATCAGTAGCATGGATTACTTTGACAACTGCCTCTACATACCCGAATGGGATGGAGACATGATCGTACTGGAAAAAGGGAAGCACACATTACGCTAGTAGCTTGTGCTCACGCGCGCGGAAAAGGACAAGAAAGCAATGGCGTTGAAAGAGCAACTCTTTGTCAATATTGACTTGAAAACCCGTAGAGTAGTGGAGTGGCAAGACAAGCAAAGAGATTCTTGGTTGGAGTAGCACACCCAGGTTTACAGAAAAGTTATAGCCGAACCGATGAGTTCTGTGCCCTAAAATCTTAAATAGCCATTTCGTGAAGCCGAGACCGATTGAGGCTTCATCATTTGTCTAAGAAGGATAGTCATCTCATTCTTCAGTATTATGCCCAACAGAGTGTGATTACAGACCCCAGCATGTATTCTTGTTTGTTCAACCATTTGCCCCACGACCTCCCAAATCTTGTAAAGACCGTTCAAGGATTAGTCATTTCCCTTCCGTGGGAAGATGCATACGGCTCGGATACTCCTCAAGAAAGACACAGAGAAATCTACCTGAGAACAGTTCCTGAAATGCTGAAGCGTATACTAGAATTAGACTCATCACCACTCACAGTAAAACGACAACCTCAGAAACGTAAAGCAAGCCTTTGCAGAGACTTTGCCGTTCTGCTCACTTCTATGCTACGCCACCAAAGTGTTCCAGCACGTGTGCGAGTGGGCTTTGCTGGCTACTATCGTGCTGAAACTCCAAGATATTGGGATCATCGAATTGCAGAATACTGGAATGAAGAACTGAATTGCTGGGTGCTTGTCGATGCAATGACTGAAGAGCCCATACTTGGACGTTTGAGGTTCAATATCAATCCGCTCAATGTTGACCGCAACTCGCAGTTTCTGTTGGCAGGAGACGTTTGGCAAAAGTGTCGAGCAGGAAAAGCAA
>CAYGYI010000103.1:0-6266 GCA_964354055.1 uncultured Candidatus Bathyarchaeia archaeon
AACGAGTAAATGAGAGGCGCCAGAACCCACGGCGTCCACGACGCTAACAAGATCGTCTTGCGATCAAACCTGTCTGCCATCTAGCCTCCCAACAGAAGTGTCAGCGCTGAGGCACCGTAAAGAGTCGAGAAGACAATGCCTATCTGCACGTAGTCTGCATGCAACGTTCCTATGTACAGGGGGAAAACCCAGAAGTAGAGGCCCTCACCGAAGGCACCAATGATGTTTGAGATGCAGAGTAGCCAGATGTCTCTGGTGAACGCTTTGAACGCAAATCCCTGAAACAAGGCTTGACCATAGCCAATCAGCTTAGCCAATCAAACTATACCTCGCCGAACATCAAGAGCCTATCATAAGAAATGCTGGTGTCATTAATCTTTGCTGCTCGCGTCTAGGCCGAATGATGGTAGCTGGATATAGCCTGCCCCAGCATTTCAAGCGTTTCAGTCATGTTGCCTCTACTCGGGTCTACATTGCCGATGCCAATCCGAACCATACTTGACCGTGCCAGCTCGTAGCCGCTCTTGAACAAAAAGAAGACTCCCGGCACAGGAGCCACATTGCAGCAAGGCACCGCATACTCGTTAATCCACTTGTAAGTGTCAGTCATCGGCATTCTAACCCAATAAGTCACGCCGAACCTGTTCGGCCAAAACTCAAAGCCCTGTGCTCCAAGCCACTCTTCAGTTTCACGCTTCAGAGGCGTCCACTTCTGCTTATGCTTCTCTAAAACGTCAATGTTTCTGCCTATGAGTTCCGTGGCCAAGAGCTGCACCACGTTCGGACTATTTCCCACGGTGTTCAGCACATCCGCGTAAAGCTCATCAACAAGCTCCTTTCCAGCCAAAGCCACGCCTAACTTCAAACCGCCAAGACCATAGGCCTTCGTGAAGCCCGTCGTCACTATGCCATGATCAGGGTCAACAGAAAAAACCGTGGGCGCCGCGTTCCTATCAAACTCCGCGTATATCTCATCACACAGCACGGGAAAACCGTATTCGCCTGCAATGCTCATTATCTCCTCAAGCTCTTTGGCGTCTGACAGTGCTCCGCTTGGCGCGTGCGGGTTCGTCAGCACAAGCAAGCCTGTCTTTTCAGAGACGAGCTTCCTGAGAGCCTCAGCGTCTAGTCGGAATATTTCGCTTTCCTTTCTCGTCAGCCTCTTTACGTGCCTGAAATGATTCTGCGTCTGTCGCAAGAGAGGTTCATATGTCGGGTATTCGACTATGGCCTCGTTCTTCTTCGGGTTTCTTTCCTCTAAGTATCTTATTATGCGCGCGTTTTGACCTGAGGCGCCTTCGCTTGAGATGAACACGTTCTCCGGTCTGACACCGTATCGTTTGGCCATTACTCCAGAGGTTTCAGGGTTGCCATGATCATAGTTCGCGCTCAGATCAACTTCGCCCAAGTTCACGCTGAACTTGAGTTCTGCAAGGCCACTGGAACGCAAATCGTGCCTCACATGCGGCATGTGAACATACCAATCAAGGTAGACTGATGGATATTTCATGGCGAAACGCCTAAGCTACTGTAGTCTCTGATTGATGCTTAGCTTTTTCCTCACTAGCAGTTGGATCACAACATGCTTTTATCGGAGCAAAACCAGAAAGTCATCTGACGCCACATGAAAGCAACTGAAATCAAAGACGGCCTGATGCTCGAAGTCACCGTGAAGCCAAAGTCAAGACAATTCAAAATCACAATCGAAGCTGACGAAATCGTCGCCTACTGCACAGAAGAGCCAACCAAAGGCAGAGCCAACAAGGAACTCCTCAAAGGATTCACAAAACTCTTTCACAAAAAAGTGACGTTGGTTTCAGGCTTTACGTCAAGACAGAAGAGGCTTCTGATTGGCAACGCCTCCAAAGAAGAGGCTGAAAAGATTCTGACGAATGGCAGAAAGTGAGTTGACTTATCCGCCGGAACTGTAGCTACTTCTACTGGTTTTGGGTTTTGAAGCGCAGTATTGCCGCTATCCCGCCGAAGGAGTTCTTGAGCATTTGGCCTTCTTCTGTTTCGCCTGACACGATCTCCACATCAGTGTTCGTGTATTCGGCGAGTTTGGCAAAGTCCTCTATCAAGTCCTCACTGTCGGCTATTGCCAGAGCAGCGTTTTGGCATTTGGGGCACGGTTTTCCTTGAAGGCTTTGCTCGAAGCTAGTGAGTGTTGGGCTTTTCAGGCTCTGTTGTTCTTGATAGCCGCACACGTTGCATTTGACTGTGACTCGCAGGATGTCTATGCCTTCGGAAAGCAGAAGCGTCCTGACCGCGCCAGCCTGCAATGCTCTTCTGACTTCCTCTTCGCCGTACGTCACCAGCCCTGTGTCGTGTCCGACCTCGTAGAGAAACTGCTGCATTATCTTCCTTTCTTCTATGTACCGGATTTTCCGCATGATCTCCGGTGCTTTGCCAACGACTTCTTTCACGCCCTGCTCTTCCACGTAGGCCGTGTCGATAACGTCAATAACCTTGTTCTTCAGCATGTAGTTCAGGTATTCGCCCTTCTCAAAATCGAACTTGGTCGGCCCAGGACCAGCAAGTATTATTCCCTTCAAAGTCTCGATAGGCAGAAATATCTCGTTGGCATGTACGCCCACGCGGGTGAAGTATTGCTGAATCCTCATCTCCCTCAGCCTTTCATACCTTCGAGCCGACTGTCCGCCAGCACGAGTCTTTCCAGGCACACCGGACGTCAAACTTCTAACTATTTCGAGTCTTCGACCCTGTAGCGTGGCAATTGTGGCCTCTGACGAGTCGACAAGAATTATGCCATAAGTTTCCTTCTCCCTCAGCATCTCCTGCAGATGCTCCGTGTGAAAACGCGCATCACACCTGTAAAGGTAGATTCGGATAGGCTCTGGCGGAATGATCACGTAGGTTTCGATTCTTTCGCTTCCCGCACCGTTTTGTGGTATGGCGCCACAGAAGATGATCAGGCCGGTTGGCGGAGGCTCTCGGAAGAGTTTAAGGCGCTGCTGAACTTTCACGATGGCGTCCATCACGTTCTTGCGCGTCGTGGTGGACTTGATGTTCGACGCCGTGCCGTACTCGTCTCTGAGCGTGTTCATAACGTCGCTTATCTGTTTTCCAGGCGGAACGTAAAGCGAAACCAGTTCGGTTCCGCGTCCCTCCTTACGGGCCAGAGTGCCCAGTGTCTTCCTCAGTCTGAACAGCTCAAGCGACGTTTTTTTATCAGCGCTCAATTTTCTTCCCAAGAGGCGATTTAGTCATAAGCTACACTGGGAGGCGTCAAATAAGAGTTTGGGAATCAAACCTAGGCCAGCCCTATCAACTCTTTCAAAACAGCCTTGTATGGGCCCAGTTTGCCGCCGTAGTTTCCAGCCGAAATTCTCACGACCCCTGGCACTGCAGCCGCAGCCTTTATTCCTTCACTCATAGCCTTTTTCACCGCCTCCAGAGACAAACCGTTAACCACAATCTCGTAAATGCAGTTGACGCCCTCAGGCACCTGCGAATCCGGCACGAGAGTCCTCAGCGTTGGGCAGAACTGGTGGTTGGTGGAGGCTTTGAGCTTGTACTTCAGCGAACCTGCCTTCGAGCCGGAGCGGCAAACTCCACCTGGGAAGGGCATGATGACTTCACCTGTTTTGGTTCTGATAGCGTTTGCTGCTTCCTCAGCGGCTTTAAGCCCTGAAGACTTGTCCTTGGCCAAGATGAGAAAGTTGCCCCCAGCAACGGCCTCCACTGCGCCGAAGCGATCCTCAACCACGAAATAGCCTTCCATCACCGGAATCCTCCAAACCTTCCTAGCGCCAACCATCCCTTTCTTCTGAAAGCCATCGCCAAAATAGCGAAGACTTCTACCGATCTTCATTTTTCTCTTGGAGGCCACTAGGCCATCAAAGGCCGAAGCCGTGGGACAGGTCATTATGCACTGTCCTATGCGGAGTATCATCTGGCTCTTCAACTCAAACCTGCCACGATTGTAGATCTGGACCAGCACGCCAACGCGGTTGTCAGGCGTCTGATCTGCAGGAACTATGCCTTCTATGCCTGCTTCGGCCGGAGACATTATAACACTGGTCGCCAGGCCCGTGGCCACCTGAGCCGCCGTCAAAGCCCACCTCTCACTATCAGCCGTAACCAACACTCTTCCAACCCACATAGGAAACATCTCAGCGAATGTGTCCGAAATTTTTAGAATGTGTCCCATTGGAGACTTGATGATGAAGGCTGGTCCCAACGGGTCCTTATCGTCGTAGCCGATGACTTCAAGTTTACTTTCGCTTGCGGTAGATCTTGATTCCGTCTCGCTCTGTGACATATTCGAACCCTGACTTGAGTAGTTCTTCATCTTCTTTAAGGGTTTTTGCAATTGCGGTGTTGTATTCGTCTCCTTCGAAGCTGACTAGGTGTGTGTAGATCAGTGTGCTTGTTATGCTTCTGTGACCAAGTCTTTCTTGAACGTGTAAGATATTCTTGGTTTTGTGGTATTCCATTGAGCCAAACCAATGTCTTAGAGTGTGGAATGTTATCCTTCTCAATCGAGGGTTCTGAACTTTGAATGCGATCTTGTTTCTTTGCCACATGAAGCGTTTGCGGATGGTTCTCAGATCGGGTGAGAATGCTTTGTCGCTGTTTTTTGGCAGTCGGTTGAGCATTGCAGCGAGCTTGGTGCTGATTTTGAATTGTCTTGGAAGGCTGTGTTTCTCAGGTTTGTTGATGGTCAGTATTCCGTGTTCAATGTCTATGTCGGGCCACGTTAGTCTGACTGCTTCGCCTGATCTTATGCCGGTTTCTTTCAAGAGCTGTAGGAACGTGCCGGTGAGTGGTAGACAGCCGGCGATCAGTTGGTCTATTTCGGTTTCTAGAGGAATCCAGGGTATTTTTTGTGGCTGTCGTCCCCATTTGCTGAAGTTGATGTCTTCGGGGATTGGGATTTTGGCGAGTTCGCACAGGCTTGTGTACGATTGGGCTGCGTTGTTTTTGGATCCTTCGCTCCATGCTTCCTCGGTTAGTGTTTTGTTCTTGTGGTCCCATTTTTTGGCTTGATCAATGGTTTGAAAGACGGATTGGGGGTTGAAAAGGTCTGCTCCCCGTTTGCGTAAAAGTTGCAGCAGGTTGACTCTGCGCTGGATGGTCTTTTGGTTGAGGCCTTTCAGGATCATCTTCGCTTCGTAGGTCACGAGGATTCCTTTGATGTCTGCTGTTGAAGTTGTGCCCTCCCGCAGGGCTTGTTCTTGTCGGGTTGTGTTTTCTGTCAAGTTTTTCGCATCCTGAAGGCTTGCGCCTACTTGACATGTCCTATTACAGTGACGCAACCTATTTAATCCTTGTCCTGCTACAGGACGCATATGAGAAGCTACATCTTCACCAAGAGAGAACGGAAAGCCATCAACGACCTTCTTGCCGGAAAAGCCAGACTCGGAGACCAAATCCTGAGACAAACCGCCATGAGAACAAGGACCTTTAAGGGCCTGGCCAGCGACATCGAACTCTACTTGAAGCTGCGAGAAACGATAGCCGCAAAGCCGACATAGCCATCTCTGGACTGATGAACCGTCGGTCAAGTAGCGTAGGCCGTCTTTGTAGAGAGTTTGGGATCTGCACTGTGGGCACTGAACCACCTAGTGTTTCACCTCACCTTTTGGAGTTTGCTTTGCCGTAGAAGGCGCCTCATAGACTGCTATCCAGATGCCCAGTTCTGGTAGAAAGCTCAAGGCTCGGATTGGTGGGTTCTCATTCAAACGCTCACGTTTGCGGGATTCGGCCCTAGCCACAGCCAACAGACTGCCAAACTCGACTGTTTTCTCGTTAGGAACTATGACCAGAGCCTTCAGCATTTAGGAGCCACCTGTTGGGACAACGTCTCGGTTCAGAATGTTTTCAAAGATCTCTGCGATAGGTCGGTGCGGGTTTTGGTTTACCTCGGCGCGGTACTTGTTGAGTTCATGTTTGAAGTAGAATTGGGCTGAGTCATGAAAGAAATCCTCAAAGGTGAGATGCATGTCGCGGCCACCGCCCCCTATCGTTTCGCTATCTCGATTAAGATGCCATTGGACAACCCACCATGTAAGAGGATCAGGAATACAAGGCGCATGAAGCGAGTTTCTGACTTCTCCGAGCAAGCTCAACAGAGAACATGTCCCGGCTGAATCCAGTCGAAAAGGTTTAGAGCTACATTTCACGCTGACCAAGACGGTTCCAGTATCAAAACATTGAACGACAACAGGATATGACAGGGAAAAATGCCGGCTGTAGCTGCGACTTTTCGGACTGTATTTCCAACTATCTTTGTTCAGCCA
>CAYGYI010000104.1:0-6240 GCA_964354055.1 uncultured Candidatus Bathyarchaeia archaeon
ATTTTTTAAGAACGAATCTTAATATAATTTATTGTTTAGGGAGTTCGAAAACTTCCTCAAGAACGACATAAACGTGGAGCTAAAACCCCTCACATCCATTTCTGCCCCTGAGGTCAGCACCGACAGCTTCAGAATCGTGCAACTGGCATAGTCCCCAGCTTTTTTCTTTCAAAGCCTTGATAAGGAAAGGCCTGCAATTACTTCTTGTGAATAACGATGACTGAAGATGCTGAACGGATAAAAAGGCTCGTGGCGTTCAGGGGCAAACTTGAGAAACGAGCCGAAAGACTGGAAACAGAACTCAAAGAAGCTCAGGCCATGCTTGAAACCGTGAACTCGCTACTGCTTGAAAAAGGCTTCAGACATGCGGAACTGCCGAAGACGCCATCTCAGGCCACTGTTGTTCAGCCAACCAAGGAGACCGGAGCTGAACGTGAATCTGAACCACCCACACCCGAGCCTTCGTCTTCTGAGAACGCTGTTCAGTTAAAGACCGTGTCAGGCGAACTTCTGGCCACCATTTTGATGGACGATGATTCGATGCGCGTGGTTCCGGCGGAAGACAAGAATTTTGACGTTAACATGCCGCCTTTCACGCAGTTTCTAGTGGAAAGAGTCTTGATGAAGATGCAGGAACGTGACAACGAACTGGCCCGTGCGGGGCAGCTCGAACCTGACAGAATATTCTCCTACAACATCGTGCGAGAAGATGACATGATCCGCGAAATAGGCATAAAGAACGTGGATGCGGATCGTCTACGGGAGCTTAAGTCGAGCATTCGCTGGACGCTGGAGAAAATGTTTGAAAAGATGAAAGGTCAGAGCTAGAATTCATTTTCTGTCGAAGTATGGGCTTTTGCCCTTTGCCGAAAGTGGCAGACCCATGACGACTGTGGCCTCGGGCAGCATTTTCAGCATCATTGCAGCCGTGCCGATACGGTACATTATGCGGTTGTCAACGTTCAGCAGGCTAGCTGTTTTTGCGGCTGATCCCAATGCGATTCCCATGTCCAAAGCCTTGAAAAGGCACGTCGGCCCAGAAAAATCTTCGCCGCGTGCTCCTTTGACCTTGCCAAATTCGGCACATGTCTTGTAGCCACACGCCCCACAGTTGAGACCGAAGCTTCTGTCGCCTCTCACACCGACGAGCACTATGGCCTTGGAGTCTCGAACGTTTTTAGCGTCGCGTTTAAAGTTTTCTGCCTTGCGTTTCTCTGCGATCTCGTCCATTTTGTCTGCAATGTTGTCTTTCTCTTTTCCGTAAACGATAAGCGTTAAGATGTCGTCTATGCCTGCTGATTTTGGTGCGGTTCTGGCGGCAACCAGCATTTGTTTGGCTGTCTCCAGTATCGCGTCTTTTTCGGCGTCTTTGCTTTCAATGATTGGGGGCGACATATTCGTCACTAATCTTGGTTATGGAGTGCGAATGCGATAAAAGGATTACTTTGGTACGGGTTTGCGTGTTTTAGGTTGTGAAGGCGTTTTTGAGCATTTCCACGATCTTGCCAATTTGGCCTGTGTATATGCCCACAGCGAGTGCAGAGACGCCTAAAAGGAGTATGAGTCCGCCTATCATTCTGCGTTCTGGAATGTCCATGAGTCTCCTATCCTTGGTGCTTCTTTATTGCGGCTTCGATATATTTCTTTGGGACGAGGCCTACGATCCTGTCAACCTCGCAACCGTTCTTTATAACCAGTGCTGTGGGGATGCTGTACACCTGAAAGCGTTCTGCGGTTTCAGGATTTTCATCTACATTCAATTTGCCTACAAAGATTTTTCCAGCGTATTCACTGGCCAGCTCTTCGATTACTGGACCGAGCGCTTGGCAGGGGCCACACCACGAAGCCCAGAAATCAATCAGCGCCAGCGGGTTCTTTTTGACTATCTCATCGAAGGTGGCGTCAGTGACGTGAACGAGTTCAGAGCTCATTTCGCCTTTTCTCTCCTTAAATGCCCTGAGATCTTTCAGTTTTTTCCGTCTGATACGGTTCAGGTCATTGTCGTCTGATATAAACAGTTCGTGGTCGCTACTCATGTGCAGGTTCTTCTGGGCTATTTGACTTCGAGCATCCTTTCCAATGCCTTGCGGGCTTTCTTGGCTATGTCCGGCGGCACTGTGACCAAATGCTTTTCCTCCTTCAGCGAGGCGTAAAGTCTGTCGAGCGTGTTGAGTTTCATGTTTGGACATACGGCTTCCTTGTAGGCGAGTATGAACTGTTTGTCAGGGTTGTCCTTTCGCAGTCGATGTAGGAGACCTTCTTCGGTCCCCACGATGAAGGTTCTTGCGTTGCTTTCCTCCACATATCTGCACATTTGCGACGTGCTGCCCACGAAGTCGGCGGTCTTCTGCACTTCGTAATTGCATTCGGGGTGGATCATGACCAAGGCGTCTGGGTGCTGCATCCTGAGAACCCGCACGTCTTCAGGCTGGAACAGCAGATGTGTGGGACAAAATCCCCACTCAGGAACTGGTATGATAGTCTTGCCCGTGTTTCTCGCCGCATACTCAGCTAGGTTGCGGTCTGGCCCGAAAAGAATAGTGTCCGCGTCTAGCGACTGTATAACTTTTAAAGCATTTGCCGATGTACAGCATATGTCACAATAGGCCTTTGTGACTGCCAAGGTATTCACGTACAAGACCAGAGGAGCACGCGAATAAAGCCGTTTAACGCGCTTGATCTCGTCAACTGTTAACATCTGTGCCATGGGGCAGCGTGCGCCGAGGCAGGGCAGTAGAACTTTCTTGTCTGGGTTGAGGATGGCGGCTGATTCGGCCATGAAATCTACGGCGGAGAAGACTATGATTTCGGCATCTTTCTCGTTCATGGCTTTGCGGCTGAGTTCGATGCTGTCGCCCACATAGTCAGCTATGTCTTGTATCTCTGGCCTCTGATAGTTATGCGCAAGAATAATCGCATTCTTCTCTTTTTTGAGCTTGACAATTTCGTCAGCCAGATTCACTAACATTCGCCCTTTAAATAGCGTTAAAAGGTTCCTACCATGTTGAGCGATATAATCTTTACCCAGCTTCGACTCTGATCTTACATCTCGAGAGCAGCAATCCCGCAATCGTGGCAAGCGCTACGATGGACATGCCAACCATCTGAAACTCCAGTAAGAAGGCCAGAAAAATCATGAACTAGAAGGCGTCTGCAACTGATGCCAAACACGTCGTCGTCATCGAAGGATCACGCTAGCCACATCTGAAAAGAACCTTTTCATGACCTAAACAAGCGCAATTCCCAACGCCATTATCATGAGTGGATTGCTGGTCATATTTGGACCTCTCCATACAAGTCCGAAGACCGCGCATGTTTCGGCCCATTTTTTGCCTATGGTGGCATTTAGGTTGGCTTTCTCTGGATCAAGGCCTCATATATGGAGATGTCTTCGAATACCACGAACTTGATTTCTTTCTCGTTATTTGTGTTAGTGCCTCGCACTTTTTTCACCGCTTTCATTTTTCATCAAACAGACTATATGTCGTCTTACGATTCAATATAAATGTTTCCCGACAAACGTGCAACTAAACTACATCCAAACAACCAAACTGTACACACAACCTACACTAACGCAAGAAACGTTGAGGTGCAGAGGGCCGGATTTGAACCGGCGAACCCCTACGGGAAAGGATGTCTCATTAGGGGGCCACCAACGGCCAAAGCCTGATCTTGAGTCCTTCACCTTTGACCTGGCTTGGTTACCTCTGCACAGCATATCAGACTCATGAACCTTTCTTATTAATCATTTGTCCAACTGCCAAGCACTAAGTCGGTAGGCTTCGACGTAGTCTTTTGCGAATTGGTCTGCGCCCTTTTCGGTGCCTTTGTGCTGCTGGAACACATTCGTGCGTAAATGATGGTAGAATTCGTGGAGTATGATGAAGGGCTGTTTCAGGGTGTCGCTGTTCAAGACCGATATGGTTTTTGTCTTAGGCGAGTAGCAGCCTAGCGAGTTGCGTTTTTTTCCCTTCGGAAGGCCCACTTTGAGCCGTGGCACGGTCACGCCGTAGTGTTCAGCCAGCATCTCAAGTGCCTTTTCGGTGTCGCCCTGCGCTATTAACGAAACCACGGCGGCCTTAAACCTCAACTCCAAACAGACACGCCTTCTCCACCACAGAAGCAACTCGCCTATCAAAACGTTACGCCCCTCACAGGAATTCAAAAACCCAAGGATGAAGATTCTGCATTGTCTCACAATCGCGCCAAAAGTTTGGAAAAGGTAGAGGAGAGGTGTTGAAATGGTAAGGTGGTTACTTAGGGTCGGAAAACGCGGCAGTCTCCAATGTGGTTCAATGGCTTATATATCTGAAGAAGCACATCTCTCTGCTACTCGTGTGAGGATGTTATGAAATGGTTGATGTTAGGCAGCTTCTGGAGTACAGCGAAGAAGTAAGGCACAGATACTTTGAGGCGTTGACGAAGCTCCCGTGGGAAGAGTTCACGGCGAACCGCGAAGCCAGCTTTCACTCGCTCAGAAACATATTCATCCACACGCTAGGCGCGGTGGACTACTGGCTCGACTTCCTCCAAAAACAAAGCCTGCACTCCCGCAGAAAATTCGAAGAATACCCGACCTATCAGGACGTGAAAACCTACATGGAACACGTCGAAACGCGTATGCACAGCTACCTCAAAACCTTACCCGCCAACGGTCTCCAAACAAAATATGCAGTCACAAACGACGCAAACGAAACCGAGGAGATCACGGCAGAAGATGTGCTCATTCACGTGTTCGAAGAAGAAGTCCACCACCGCGGCGAACTAATCGCACTCCTATGGCAAATAGGCATCGAACCACCACTGATGGGATGGAAAAACCTCTAAAGACAGATACACATCCAAACATCTGTGAAAAAATCCGGCAAATCTCTACATAGGGATCAGAATTCGTCCACGCGCGTGAGGTTTCGCCTATTCTCTGAACTTCTTAACGTACACCACTGCTCCTACAGCCGCAGCAGCACCCAATCCGCCGCCAATGTAAAGCGAATATTTCGCAATCAACGAAGGTTCCTCCACCTTTACCGTCAACGTACCACTCACACATCCAAAGCGTCTACTATCCTCCGCAAACGTGGCTTGCACGTCCCATGGTCCAAGCGTGTCCAGTCTGCAACTTGCCACAAATGTGCCATTCTCAAACGTGCAAGCCGCCACCCTCGACTCGTTCTTGCTGCTAAAAACAACCGTAACAGGCAAGTCGCCAAAACCCGGACTAACGTAGCCCTTCACGGTCACGTTGTCGCCGATCGTGATCGTCTTCCGCGGTAGTGTGATGTTCAGCGTCAACGGATACTTTACCGGATAGCTGCCGTTGGCTCTGAGCGTGTTTTCAAGCACATCGTCAGCCTCAACCCTGTAACTGACAAACGTGCCAGCATCCTGCTCCAGAATAATCGCTCTGCAGGTTCTATTTTCAACGATCTCCATGTCCAGCGCAGTCGCATTCTTCCAACCGTTAACCGAAAACCTCAACGTCGCATTCACCAAGTCCGTCATGTTCGAAGTGTATGTCACCACTGTTTCGTTGCCGGGATATCCGCGAACAGGCAAAGCCGTAGGCTTCAAAACAGCCTTTCCGAACTCTGTCTTCACTAGAAACTCAACCGTTCCCGAACCAGCCTCGCCGATTAACACCAGATGATAAAGGCTCATGCCTTTGTTCGAAGTTGTGAAATTCAAAACCATGTTCTGTCCATAAAGTTCGCAGCTGGCATACGCCAGGCCACGGTTCGCCTTGCTCTCTAGATTGTAGCCACCGTACTTGTCGCGCTTTTCCCCATACAGTCCGTCCTCCCATGCCAAAGGCACTTTCGAAAGCGTAGTACCTACTCCAGAAGCCGGATTAGCCATCAAGTAAACACGCGCCTCGTACATGTCCAGTGAATCAGGAACTCTAACGTAGACTTCAACATGCTGGCTGTCGGTGGCGAACTCGTAGGCCCAGCTTGTGTTGAAAGTCGGCATGTTGTCGCTGCCCTTGCCCTCTACGTAATGTTCATGCCATCTATCGCACTGCACGTTCTCAATCACCATGAACGTGGCCTCCTGCGTTCCGTTGCTCTCTCTCGGATCGTTTCTAACAACGAATGTGTAGTTGCCCGAATACCCAGGTCTGAAGAACGGCTCATACACAGTCGTGCCTAAATGCTCAGGCAGCCCAGCAGCCTCAGTGTGGTAACCCTCCAGTTCGCCCAGCGGATTATACACGTAAACATCATAATCCGTCTTTGGTTC
>CAYGYI010000105.1:0-6057 GCA_964354055.1 uncultured Candidatus Bathyarchaeia archaeon
ACACAACATTTTTGGAGACTTTTAAACGCCATTTCCCAGCATACGTGTTTTACTGCCCATTCAGGAGCAAAGAAGTGATCAGCGCCTCTCTGGATTCGATAGAGAGGGTTTTTGTTCCCAGAGAATGCCTGCGCAGAATAGCAGGTCTGAAACACCAGGATGACTTACAGAGTATGACGCTGGACTTTGTCAGCTTAGTTGCGGAAGAGTCAGGCGTGGCCTTTGAAGATTTTGGTGTTCACGGCTCGGTCGCCTTGGACATGCATTCAGACAAGTCAGACATAGACATAGTTGTGTATGGCTCGCATAACTTCCGAACCGTAGAGACGGCAATAGGCAATCTGGTCGAGGCTGGGAAGCTGAGTTATCTGTTCGGCAACCGTTTGGATGCCGCGAGACGTTTCAAAGGGCGCTATAAAGGTAGGATTTTCATGTACAACGCCATACGCAAATCAGAAGAGGTCACAACCAGATATGGTGAGTTCAAATACACGCCACTTACCCAAGTCAGATTCAACTGCGTCGTCAAAGATGACAGCGAAGATATGTTCCGCCCAGCAATCTACAAGATCACCAACTACGAGCCAGTGGACTCTGCTTCGACCCTCAGCGACGAAACGATCCCTCAGACCGTGGTTTCCATGATTGGATGCTACAGAAACGTGGCTCGGAAAAACGCCAGAATAAGAGTAGCCGGCATGCTTGAACGTGTGGAAGCAGTTGAAGGCAGCTGCGTTTTTCATCAGGTGGTCGTGGGCACTGGCACAAGCGAGGACGAACACGTTTGGCCGCTATAACGCTTAGGGACCGGGACGCGATCGTCACGAAGGAAGGCCTGATCTTCCGCGTCTTCGGATACGATCACCCGCCTGATGCCTACATATGCGACTTGGAATACGCGCCTGTGGAAGTTTTCAGGTCAAATAACACAAAAGCTCCCAGAGGCCACACTTATACAACGCATTACAAGCTCTACGAAGACGAAAGCTGGACGTACCTCAAAAACCACTACCCACAGTATCTGATTCCTCACGCAACGCTTCAAAAACGCGTGATCGGCGTCAACCACCATGACATTGCAGAAGTGCGGAGACCGCAAGAGAAACTGGAGGAACTGCTCATGAGGCCTAACAAAGATGCGCTTCTTGTTGCCACGCAAAACGTGCTAGATATCGTCAAACAACAATCTGGTCTTCGTCTTGAAGATTTTGGCGTATTCGGCTCAATGCTCCACAGCTTCCACCATCCCAGACTCTCAGATATCGATCTCATCGTTTACGGCAGACGAAATGCGATCAGATTGCGTGAAACTCTCAAGCAACTGTATGCCACTTGCCCGTCACGACTGAGAAACGAGTTTGACGCAGACCAGATGGTGCGCGGCAAAAATTGGCGTTTCCGAAATCTCAGCCCACAGGAGTACATGCAGCACCAACAAAGGAAGCTGATCTATGCCCTATTCACAGATGAGAGTAACCGAAGAACGATAAAGGCAGAGTTCGAGTCCGTGAAGGACTGGAATGAGATCAGCAACGGGTATAATCCGAGAGCAAGGATTCTGCAGAAAGGTTGGGTCAAAATGGTGGCGCGCGTAACCGACGATCGAGACGCGTTCTTTATTCCATCAATCTACAGCATTGAGTCTCTGGAAATAGTTGACGGTTCAAAAGAAGCGGCTGAAACGGGACGAATCATATCTTACATGGAAGAGTTCAGACTGCAGGTATCGAAGGACGAGCGGATTTACGTTGAAGGCAACTTGGAAGAAGTCGTAGCCCCAGAGGGCAGCACCTATCAAGTGGCGTTGACCTATTGCCCCAGATACTATGAGCAGGTTCTTAAGAGCTTGGACTAGACAAGTATTTCCTAGAGGAGAATAGACCATGACTTAACCAAGAGCCTTAGCCTCGGACAGCCATGAAATCTGAAGGCTGGTTGCCAATCAGCATTCTATGATATTCCGTTCCGTCTATTCTGGATAATTGCTCTACTTTTCCTTGGGCAGTGATCTTCTCGCCTGTTTTGGCATGCTCACAGAACCTGCCTCTGAAAGAAGCAATCTCCTCTATGGGTCCATGCCATGTGCTTTGCAGGTGCTTCAGGTCTTTGATCTTGTAACTGCAGGGGGTGAACATGGCTTCTGAATCGTCGATAACTGTGGCATCAATCGATGCATGGCCCACGTTTCTGTATTGAACATCGCCATATCTTTCGTCAACTTCGTTCCAATCTTTCACAAACCGTATGAAATAGTCCGTGCCCATGAACTTGCCCTGCAGTACTTTTCTCGAATCAGTTCGAACAAAATCCTCAAAGCTCATCTGAGTGTCTTTCGAACGAAAGTCGAACAAAGCTCTCAGGTCCTTTGGACCATAGCGTTTGAACAGCGAATGTTCATCGTTTAAGAGACTCTGCAGGGCGGAATACACTTTTCGGCAGTTGTCTGAGCCGTACACGATTGGGTCAATGTCAGAGTCTGGAGTGTGAAGGCCTACAAGTATTGACCCAGAGATGCCGAGAGCACGCCACGGGATACCTGCTTTTTCCTTCAACACCTCTGTCAATTGAATCGTCTTGTGTCCAAGAGCATCAAACCTGTGCTGACGTCGCATTTCCTGCAACCTCGTAACAGGATCAAAGCGTTTCTTGATCTCGCCGACTGGTATTTCGCAGAGCGTCTCGTCAAACACAGAATCGTGAACAAGATACTGGAGGTATTTCTGCTTTAGCAGCGCATATCTTTTTGAGAGAGAGTAGATCTTGCCATAGGCGGTTCCGTCTCTTGTTCTTTCGCCTTTCTCGTCTGGGAAGTAGCGGATGAAGGCGACCACGCGATCTGGAGGGTGAATCAAACCCTTTACGTCGAAGATAAGTCCAGTCTTTGTTTCGATCAGATCTCCTTCTCTGACCTTCATTCCATCTTTCCGCCAGATTAAACAGTGTTCTTCCTAGTCATTCGTCTTTCGATTTCAGGAAGTCCACCGCAAGGATTCTCAGGTTTGCCCTTTTCAGGGCGAGAAGTATCAGCGTGCCTGTTATGGCTCCTGTGAGGCAGTTTAGCGAATCTGCAATCAAATAGTAGACTGTCATAGGCGCCCAGAACGGGTACATGTTGGGGACACCCCAGCCCATGACCCACACACCGATGTTGTTGCCAGTGGCGACGTCGCCGCCTATTCGGGCGATCCATGCAAGACACCATAGGGCAACGGGCAGGTTTGCGGGGTTCCTTGTAGTTATAGAGGAAACAATCCACTTTCTTACCGGTGGAATGATGATTAAGGCCAGAACGAGCCAGTATTGCCACGTTATTATGGGCATGGCCTCATACCATGCGAACGGGTGAGCAAACCATACTGCCATCTCTAATGCAAAAACGAGCGTGGCCTCCTTCCATCTATTGAACAACACAAGACCACTGAGCAAGGCCGCCATAGTCGGGCTTAGAAACGTGAGTAGCCCGATCGACGTTGCCGGGTTCACATAGGGCACTAGCGAGCCGTAGATAAAACCTGAGAGAGTACCCCACAAAGGCCCAAGCAGCGGGGCCGTCAGACTAGAGTAGACAATGCTGGACACGGTAATCACTGCTGGGGTTCCGAGAACAGGGTAGGCTGGAAACAAGGCGCATACAAGAGCCACTGCCACCCAAATCCCTGTCAAGGCCACTAGAATCACGTTGACCACGTACTTAGGAACCACAATCTTCACCCTTGTATCCAATGTTGGATTATTCGTCGCTGTGTAAATTTTTACACAACGTTAATAAAACTTTCCAAGAATACCATGCTCATGATACGTGATAGGCATGGTGGTTGACAAGGCACTGCTAGTCTCAAAATGTCTCGAGTTAGGGATTCTGCTTGAGGCCAGTGTTCACAAGCCTGGAAACATCAGCGTGGTCACTGATTTTGAGAACACTCGTTACGAGCATTTTCTCGCCTCATCCGTGGCTGTGGCACCTCACTTCGAGCATGCTGCCAGACGCGGAATCGTCATTTCCCGTGGCGAAGCAAGCGCCGCTGATGCTGGAGTCGGACGCATCATTAGGGATTGTGTGGCTGATATTAGTGTATGGCAGAACGGAGGAAACACGCTCCTCGGCGCCGTGATTCTGCTTTCGCCTATAGCCATTGCTGCGGGAATGACTGACTTGGATGAGAAAGGGTTCGACATTGCTAGGGTTAGGGAGAACTTGAAGATTGTGGCTGAATCATCTACGCCGCAGGACGCCGTTGACGTCTACGAGGCCATCGCAATCGCCAAACCAAGCGGACTCGGCGAGGCTCCAGACCTCGACGTGAACGATCCTAAATCCGCAAGCCGAATCCTCAAAGAAGGGGTCTCACTTTTTGAAGTGTTTAAGATAGCGGAGAAGTACGACAGGATTTGCTCCGAATGGGTCAACAACTACCCCATTACGTTCAGCCTCGCTTATCCACACTTGTCCGAACAGATCAGAAGCGGTGAAGAGTTGAGGACTGCGGTGCTTCACACGTTCTTGAAGGTGCTGGCTAAGTATCCGGACACGTTTATTGCCAGAAAGGCAGGATTGCAGAAGGCTGAGGAAGTTTCGGGCACGGCTAAGGAGGTGCTGGAGCTTGGTGGCCTCAAGACGGTGGCTGGCCGCCGAAGTCTCAACAGATTCGACCGAGAACTCAGAGAAGCCAGCAACCTGCTGAATCCAGGCACCACAGCAGACATTGTTGCTGCGGGTTTGTCGTTGCTGGTCTTAGGCGGGTACAGGCCTTAGCTTAGCGTTCTACCCATCTTCTGTAGAGCAGGGCGCCGATTGCGTAGAGGATCACTGCTGAGGCTGAAAGAGCCGCTAGTGGTATGGTCAAATCCGTTAGCGTGGCGTCGCGTATCATTATGTCTCTTAAGGCTCGTGAGGCGTAAGTCATGGGAATGACTTTGCCTATTTCCTGCATGTATGTTGGTAGGTATTCCAGTGGGAAGTACATGCCTGTAAAGAATTGTAGTACGATGGCGATGGTTGTGGCTGCGTTAGAGGCTTCTTGCGGTGCTCTTCCGACGCATGAGATAATCAGGCCTAAAGCAATGCCGTTGATCGAGCCGAGAATAAAAACAGGCACCAGCAACGGAACATTCCAGTTCAGCTTGGGTCCAAGCAGGAGCACGGCCAATACGGACATGATCAATATAGATATTGCTGTTTGGAATAATGCTGCCAACGTCTTGCCGGCAAGGATGCTGAGTGGGCGTGATGGCGAGGAGCGGATTTTCTTGATTGTGCCTTTATCTTTCTCGTAGACTATGGCTCCGGTGGCCACGACCATGCTGGAAAACAGGAGCGGATAGGTGAGCATTCCTGGGACGATATTTTCCTTGTAGCCTATCTTCTCGCCTGCTACTGGTGTTTCCTCGACTATCGTGATGGGGTCGGTATAGTTTCTGTCAAACGCCTTGTAGTATTCAGTGAAGAATGTTTTCAGGGTGTCTCTCACCAGGCGGGCCACATCAGGATTCGTCGCGTCCAGAACCATCGACACATTGGTCTTGCCCAAGAACAGGTTATAAGTGAAGTTTTTTGGTAGAACGACTACTGCGCGGATGCTGCTTGCGTTTAGGTCTTTCATGGCTGTTGTCTTGTTTGGGTATGTGGTCACCGTGAGGATGCCTGTTCCATTGACTGTTGTGTTTCCTATGCTGTTCAGGCCTGTGACTATGCTTTTGCTTATCGGCGTCTGGTCGTAGTCCACGATTCCTACGTTTGCGTTGAACGGGATTTCTCTGCCGAAGATGGCTGTGAAAAGCAGCAGTATCATGACAGGAAAGGCGATGGTCCAGAAGATGGTGCCTTTTTCTCTGAAGAACGTCTTGGTATCTTTTACTGCTATTCCGATTATGGGGTTCATTGCTGATCCTCCGTCAGTTTTCGTCCGCTGAGCTTGATGAAAACGTCCTCTAGGGTTGGTTCGATGATTTCGATTTTTTCTACGAGGATGCCTGCGTCTGCCAGCGTGTTGGAGACTTCGTTCATGGTTTTCCATGGGTCTTTGGCTGGGATGCGGATTTCGTCGTCTGTCTGGACGT
>CAYGYI010000106.1:0-5978 GCA_964354055.1 uncultured Candidatus Bathyarchaeia archaeon
ACCTATTCCACCATGGAAAAAGGTGGAACAAGCCATATTCTGAGAATCGTATCAGACAGATATTTCAGCGCTATGTCAGTAGGGCCGGTCTGCAACAGGTGTATGGCAAAGACATTTGCGGTCGGAGCCTGAGGATGTTCACCGTCCATTCGCTGCGACATAGCCACGTCATGCACTACGTAGTTGACCGCGGTGTTGCTCTGCCAATTGTCCAGAAGCAAGTTGGACATAGGAGCCTGAAAACCACGTCGGTGTATTTGTCGCCATCGACGGAGAAGATCGGCTTGGCCTATCGAGCCGCTCGAGAACAGGCTGATGTCGAGATGGGTGCGCCGCAGGCCAGGAAAAACCACGTAGTTCAGTGAGAGAAAGTGCAAGATCGGCCTAAACCACAATCGATTTCCAGAATCTGCCACCCTTGATTTTGGCCCAAAAACGTCGATTTCTTGTACAACGGCTTCAATGCCCGTTGCTTGCCTCCATCGCCTGCGTTTCTCAAACCCAGATTCTTATTGATTCCTAACTGTCGTTGATCACAGAAGCTTGGAAACCACTTCGGTGTATCTGTCTCCCTCGGCAGAGAAATGGCACAGGTTTACAATGTAGCTTGAATCAAGCACAAAGGGGAAGAGTAACTCAGATTTTGGAGTGGCTCGGTCATAGTCGGTATTTCGCTGTCATAGATTATGGAGTTCCGCTATGTGGGATCAACACAACTTGCTGAGTCATCGACTATCAGCCAGACCATCGTCTGCGTCCTACTCGTTCTCCACGCTGTCACCACCTAATTTTTCAGCTACCCTATCCCACTGAACACCGAATTCGTCCAGCAACTTCTCAATACGTATTCCACTGCCCATATGCTGAAGTTGACCTGCTAAATAATGCAGTTCGCATATGCAAACATCATAGACTATTCCGAATCCTTTTTCTGAAAACTCTTCGGTATCTCTGAGTCTTGTGGTAACTTCGCCAATAATGGCGTTAAAGAGATGTTCTAAACCTTCCTCATCCTCAAGATCGACCTCGTACCCTGTTGTTAGGGTCACTTTTCGGCTTGTGGTCGCGAGTCTGATTATGTTGGGCAATATCTCGGTACCTGTTTTGCTGGCAACCCTTGGGCTTGTCTTGGTGGACTTTTTTGGCTTCTTCGTAGCCACAAAGACAGTCTGGTCCCGCAGGTTAAACTCAGTATCTTTTTGAGCCAACTCCCACAACTTGACTGCACAGACGAGACAGATGTTATGAATACTCGGGTCGTAATGAGTCTCATTGGGATCCTCAACGGCATGTAGATAACAGCACTTCTCCTCTTCATTTTCATTAGCAGAACTCATAATTTTCCCTTTCTAATTATCGCGAGTGGATTCGTTTGTAACACCAAAAGTAAATTATCATGATTCATGTGTTACTGTCAAATTCGTAATTTGAGAATGAAACAGAAGTCGCCCATTGGAGGCCTTACCGTTGATGTGTCAACGCGGCCTCAACCCACTAAGTCTCACTTTTCTGCCATTCTCATGATGAATTTTGAAGTCCCTGATTTCGCTTTAGGGAACAAACGTGAAGGATATGCAGGAAGAGCGTGTCGTGCCATGCGTAGGACAAGACCGCGAGAGCGCGGAATTCGTCAAATGTGAAATTCTGTGAAAAACAGCGATTTTTTGAGCGTCGGATTCATCATTTCCACTGCTCGTGACATTGGGGGGCGACTATTGCAAACGCTAAGTGGAAACGCATATCTGGAAACCCACGGTAGACTCCGTCGCCGTCGGCTGCGGAGCAAAATGCGCCTGCAAGGAGATCACTCGTTTATATGAACCACGTGCTGAGAGCATGTTTTTGTGCAGGCAAATAGAAATTCTTGATCTGGGCTGCATTTTGGGCCTTATGAGATGACCTGTGCTCACTCAGGTCATACCCGACTGCAGAATCGGAGGGTAAGAGACGTGTTTACTACGAGGCAGGATGAGTATGGCTGCAAAGACCGAACCGATGCCTGGTACGAGCCGGGCGGGAGAAAGCCGCACTTATGGCTCTCTTATGCGTCCAACCTGAGCTACTGCCGCAACAAATCAAGGAGGTTCTCTTTTGTCAGTAGCACAATATCTTCGGGGCGCTCAAGGAAAGGCTCGACATCCCGAACGATCTGCTTCCATTGAAACTTCTCAACTCGTTGGCAGACAAGTTCCCGCCAATTCGGGAGGGTGACTTCTGGACCGTCCCATCCGGTCTGTCTGAGAGCATTGTTCAGAAACTTGATGTTTGGTCCAGGCCAAGTCCTATCCGAAAGATACCAGATGAGGTCGTAGATGTCTCGGCCTTTAGTATAGCGGCGTGTCAGGACGGCGTGCAACTTGCCTGCAAGCAGAGACGCCTTATCATGGTGCCTGAGATTGAGAGTGACGTGTCGCCTTACAATAGTGGAAGCAACTCCTGCCCCAGATGGTGGATTCGTATCGACCTCCACCTTGATGGACAATGTCTCAGACTCATGAGGAGACAGACCGAACTCAAACAGAAGACCTCTGAAACTAACGAAGGCAGATTTGACGGTCTTCGTGCCTTTGATCCGAACGCTGATGTCGTAATTCTCGGCCCCAAAGGCTTTTCGGGCATGAGCCAGATGCTCCCGGAAATTACCTTCGATACCGGACTCGACTAAGGCAAAACCCAGGTCCTCAGAGAATCGCGGCATACCGTATAAGAAGCGCAATGCGGTCCCACCTTGAAATACCCAAGTGTTGAAGACCGCATGATCCTGAAAGGCCTGCAGCAGGCGGGCCTGAAGGTACTCTCTTATGACGCATCGGCCCAAGACCTGATTGGCAACGCCATCAAGAATCTGTCTCAAAAACGCCTTCATAACTCCTCCTGCTGCTTTTCCAGCTCGACCAGTTCGGCGATGTGTCGCACAGCCCGAAGCAGTTTCTTACTATTACTCATCTCTGCAAGTTCTCGAAGCACACTGAGGTCGAGCTTCTCCAGACTCTGAAGTCGAAGCTCGGCCAGAAAGTCATAACTGTCGGCGCCCGGGGTAAGATAAACAAGGTCCAATAGGGCTTTTTCGGGTGTCGCTACAAACGCACTTTGGCCTGAGACGAGATCAACCCGCTGGTAACCGCAAAACCAATTCTTCTTAATACACCTGAATACGAATTGGCCCAGTGTCGTTTCAACTCGTTCAGGCCTCTGCGTGGTGACGCTTGTCACCATAGGAACATGCTCCGGGATCATCCCGAATTGCCCAAGCGCCGAGTGCAAGCTTACGTACGAGGCCTTCTTCATGGCATTTGCAATGACAAAAGGATGCGGATTCACCTTGCGGTAGGGCTCAGCCAGACTATACAGCCCTTTCTTAAGTTGGACCAGTCTTCCGGCCTTGACCCAGCGGCTGAGTTGCAGGCGCAACGCGGGCAAATCCTCGCCGCTCGCGGCCAAGAAGCCTGTTCGAAAGACTGGTTCGTCGGCCACCTTCAGTAGCAGTTTCTCAAATCTCATTGCATCACATTATCATAAATGTCAATCCAATGCAATATACATCGGCATTTTTATCCTGGTTCGCCAAGAAGCGAGGTTTTTTGCTCTCCTAATCTCTGCAGCAATCGTCTCATAATCAGTTGACTTGCCATACTCGCGCGAGACCCACGGAGTCCCGACAGACATGGCCATTTTTCACTTGACTTGCCTGTAAGGATAGACTAAGATTATGAGAAGGGATTTAGACGGCAGCCAATTGACAAGAAACCGAGTTTTAAGGAGGCGGAAAAATGTCACGCTTTAGGGTATTTCCGGTATTGTGTCTGGCTGCGGGGTTGCTGAGTGTGCAGCCAGGGAGAAGTGAAGCAGCGATATATCTGACGGTAAACGGAGAAGATAGGGATTCGGTGGAATTGAACCTGGGATCGCCACCGTGCACCATCGAGATACAGTCAACTGACAACAACGCATATGCCGCATTTGTAGGTTTCGAGTGGGACCCTCCTCTCGGACAATTTGGCTATACAGAGACTCGGCCGGAAGCTGGAACAGACTCGTGGGTTGAGCCATGGGTTGAGTCGCCGTTGTCATATGGCTTTTTAGTCGCGGCGGGGGGGGCGCCATCGCCGGGAGTGCATTTTGTTTTCTGGTACATGCCGGAACAGCATGGTCAGGTAATGCTCGGCCTTTGGGACTCGGATTTGAATTTGGTAGATGCGGTCTGGATAGCAGTGTTGTATCCGCCCGACTTTGGGGCCTGCTGCGACAAGACGACCGGCTACTGCAATATGTCGTATCCGTGGGAATGTTGGTACACTTGGCTGGGCCAAGGGAGCGATTGTTCTATGTGCCAACCACAGCAAGAGTTTGGGGCCTGCTGTGATGAGATGAGCGGCTACTGCTATATGTCGCATCCATGGGAATGCTCGTACAAGTGGCTGGGCCCAGGCAGCGATTGTTCTATGTGCCAACCACCGCCTCAGCAAGGGGGTTGCTGTGATCAGACGACTGGCTATTGCCACATGTCGTATCAAATGAACTGCCCGTACAACTGGCTGGGCCCAGGCAGCGATTGTGGTATGTGCCAACCACCGCTTCAGCCAGGGGCCTGCTGTGACAAGTGTACAGGCAACTGTTATGTTTCGGAAATATGGGACTGCATATACGACTGGCTGGGCCCTGGCACCGATTGTAGTCTGTGCGTGGGGCCGCCGCAGATAAAAGTCGAGATTCATACGGTGAAAGGTTCAGGTATTACCGAGGAGCAAATAAGAGGATGGATAGATAAAGCCAACCAAATCGATTGTCCTGATGTCAGGTTTGTTGTGGATAGCAACCACGTGTACGAGCCCAACACGCCTTATGACCCGAATAAAAACGAAAGATGCAAGATAAACATCTGGGGTTTACGTAAATGCGTAGCGACAGCAGACGGAACCGACCTTGACTACGTTTCGGGAACAAAGGGCAAAGTAGTTGAATTAGTTCCTGGTAAAACAGACCCCTGCGACCCGAACGGCTTAAATGTCTACATAAAGGATTCTACCCTCGCACACGAGCTGAATCACATATTCTTAGGGCCTCAACACTCAACCGATCCCAATAATAAGATGTATGCGGATAATCGCAGAAACGAAAGAGGGAAATTCCGCTCGTGTAATAGAAAGGGGGCAGATCTGACATCTGACCAGCGAAAGAAACTCAGAGAAGGTGTGGTAGAATTCGGGAAAGCAAGAGATGCGACAATCGGTGAATATGGGGATGAAACATACGATGACGTAGGAGACGTGAGTTTCGAATATATCGACCTGGATTGGACGCAAGGCTGGATTGAATGGATACAGAATATGTACCTGTTTCATCTCACCGCTCAAGTGAAAGCGCTTTCTTTCGGAACATATTCTGAACTCGGATTCTATATTGAATCCGATAATTGTCAGTCCACCGGCCAACCGCCGGAAGGATTAGACTATTATCTGGGGTTTCAACCTGCGAATGAGCAAATCACCTTCATGATGTATGATACAGATTGGATGCCTTTGGACCCTGCAGGAATAGTCTATGAGTACACTTATATCGACAAGGACGCAAACGTTCCGCCAATCCCAGCCGGTGTAAGGTTCGAACTGCCCTTGCCGTTATTACGCGGAAGAGTTCGAGATGTGGTATCATACAGAGCTGTTGCACAAAATAATGTAGAGACGGATATGTCGCCAAACACAGGCTTGTTGTCTATTCAATTACATCCTGAGCCTATTCCCGGCGACCTGAGCCTCGACGGCAAGTTTGACAATGACGACCTTCAGATATTGACAGAAAATTGGCTGAAAACGGGTTGCTCCGTAGCGGATATTTACCCTGCCCCCGATGGCGACAACATTGTTAACTTCAAGGACCTTGCGATTCTCGCCTCGCGCTGGCTGTATGAACCGGGGATCGTTGGTGATGTAGTCTCCATCCCCAGTGGTGAGTTGACGATGTCCCATCCGTAGTTGGAG
>CAYGYI010000107.1:0-5942 GCA_964354055.1 uncultured Candidatus Bathyarchaeia archaeon
CAGGCAGGTTTGCTTATCATTTGAAATTTTTGTTGAAAGCGGATTTACTTGAGGCGGACGTTGAGGCCCGGAAGTACATTTTGACTGATTTGGGCAAGATGGTTATTGACGTGGCGGACAGGGTTGAACAGAAGGCCTTCAAGCCAAAGGGCATGCTGGTTCGCACTAGTCGGTCTACGCTGGAGGAGTTCGATGCCAACAAGATCGCCAGTTCGCTCGTGAAAGAGGCCAAAATGCCTGCAGAGTTGGCGCAGAAAGTGGCAAAAGAAGCCGAAAAGCAGTTGCTCAAATCCAAAACGAAGTATTTGACAGCACCACTTGTAAGGGAGATCGTGAACGCGATTCTGATAGACAAGGGTCTTGAGGAGGACAGGCACAAACTCACGCGGCTGGGTCTTCCGGTTCATGAGGTGGCCGCGCTTGTTGAGGCGAAAACCAAGACATGTCAAGGCTCGGCCTCGGTGATAGAGGCGGCAGGCGAAACCGTGCTCAAAGAATACACGTTGCTCAACATCTTCCCCAGAGATATCGCTGACGCGCACCTCTCAGGCGCTCTGCACGTCAACGGCCTAAGTCACTGGATTCTCAAACCTGCCGAAGTAGTTCACGACCTGCGAGTCTTCTTACAGAGCGGCTTGAACGTAGAGAAAACAGGAGCACCAAGTCCACTGAGCAGTTCTCAGTATGACTTTGAATCGGTGCTGGCAGCAACGTTCGACGTTCTGCTTCACTCCGCAGGAGAAGTTGGGGTAACTCAAACTTTTGAGTATTTCAACATTTTTCTTGCGCCATTCGCAAGGAACCTTGAGCCTTTAAGGATCAAACAAGCCTTGCGCCATCTCATCTCCAATACGGCCAATTACGCTGATGCTTCAATAGGTGTGGAACTTACTGTTCCTGACTTTGTGGGCAAGAAATCCGCTGTTGGCCCGTCTGGAAAGCCTGCAGGTAAGTATGGGGAATACGTTGAAGAGAGTCAGACGATAGCCTCTCTAATGATTGAGGCTCTTGCCGAAGAAAGCGCCTGCAAACCGCTTTTTAATCCAAAAATCATTGTAAAAGTGCGTTCAGAAACTTTTACAGACGAGCGAGCTGAGGCGATTCTTGTGAAGGCCCACGGTTTGGCTTCAGAAAAAGGGCTGCTTTTCTTCGCCAATGCGGCTGAAAAGAATCAGAGGCAAACCGCCTTCTCGGCCTCAGGCTGCAGCTTTGCAACAGATCACAGCGGAGACTGGGAGATTGATACTTTGCGCGCAGGCTGCCTCGGCTGCATCACCGTAAATCTTCCCCGAGCCGCGTACGAGTCAAATGGAGACAACGCCAAATTTTTTGAGATCCTTCGCGAAAGATTCGAAATGGCCGCACGCGCGTTGGAGATAAAATATCGAACACTGAGACAGCATGGCAGGGGTTTGTCGCCGTTTCTGATGCAGGAAACGGGTGGCGACCAGTACTTGAGGCTTGAAAGCTGCTCCTGGGTTGTAAGCGTGGCTGGTTTTGTGGAAGCCGTTGAGGCATTCTGCGGGAAAAGCCCATACACGGACGAAAAGACGCTGATCTTCGCGGAAGAAACAGCGCAGGCAATTAGTGCCTTCACTCAAAAAGCAGGTAGAAGACGCGGAAGACGCCTGCTTCCTGCAGCAGTGCCCAGCCTTGAAGCCTCAGAGCGGCTGGCACAGACGGACATCGAAAGATTCGGCATAGGCAAAATGCGCTACTCAGGCACGAGAGAAAAACCCTTCTACTCAACTATAAGCAGACTCGATCTTCAAGACGATAACCTATCTCCAAAACGTTTGGAGGTTGAACGCAAGTTCCGGAACCTCTACGCAGGCGGAAGTCTATCAGTGATCGACCTCGGAGAGTCTGAGCATGAGCCAGATCACCTTTTCAACCTGACGAAACGAATCGTTCAGGAAGGTGGTATCGAGTTCTTTACCTATGATCGGAAGATGACCTACTGTGTCAACTGCGTTAAAAGCTGGGTTGGCCTGCTGCATAAGTGTCCTTCCTGCGGGGCCGTAGGCTCGTTGAGGTTTTTCGACCGCTTCGCGTCTCTGTAGACGCCTGGCTACTTTGCGGCGCCCAGTACCAAGGCTAAAAGCGCCATTCTCACTGCGATGCCGTTCCAGACCTGTTGGAAGTAGCGCGCATACTGTGTGTTGTCAACTTCAGGCGCTATCTCGTCCACTCTTGGAAGCGGATGTAGTATTATCAGATCTTTCTTGGCATCCTTCAACGCTCCAAGATCAATTTTGTAAGAACCCTTGACCTTCGCATATTCTGCAGGATCTGGAAACCGCTCTTTTTGAATGCGCGTGACGTACAAAACGTCAACAAGCGGAATGATCTTTTCTAGGTCTGTTTTTTCGGTGACTGGAATTTTGTCTTTTATGGTTTGGAGGACTTCACGACGCATCCTCAGTGTTTCAGGCGAAATCAAGAAAAGCTCTATATCATAGAGCGAAAGCGCATAAGCCAAAGAGTGCACGGTTCTGCCATATCTGAGGTCACCCACGAGAGCGATCTTGAGTCCGTCGACCTTGCCTTTCTCTTTCTTCATGGTATACAGGTCAAGAAGCGCCTGCGTAGGATGCTCCTCGGCGCCACTCCCGCCATTGATTATGGGCACCTTCGCAAATTCAGCAGCCAACCTCGCTGCACCTTCAAGCGGATGCCTGATGGCTATCACGTCGGCGTAGCTTTCAACTGTGCGCACGGTGTCGGCGAGGTTTTCGCCTTTCTTGACTGATGCCATTTCGGCTTCGGCAAAGCCTATCGTAGAGCCGCCGAGCTTAAGCATAGCTGATTCGAAGCTTAGGCGTGTGCGCGTGCTTGCCTCGAAAAACAGCGTGGCCAGAATCTTACCTTTGAGCATACTTGAGCCTTTCGCAGCCACAGGTTCCATGGTCTTGGCAACCCGGAAAACGTGGTTGATGTCTTCAAGAGAGAAATCCTTTATGGAGATTATGTCTCTGTCTTTGAACTCCAAACTCTTACCCAGAGCAACAACTCTGCACATCTACTAAATAACTTTTTAACTAGCCGCAGAAAACGTGTTTGACAGTGAGGTTAAAGTTTTTTATCTGCGTTAAGCGTATAAGCCTCTCTTTAGAAGGCGGCTTTCACATGAGCGAAACAGAACTTCGTGTTTCCAAGATCAAGGATGGTACCGTCATAGACCACATTACGGCGGGTCACGCGTTGGATGTTGTCAAGATTCTGGGCATCACAGGTCATGACAGGGGGCCTATCACGATTGCGATCAACGTGCCGAGCAAGCGCTTCAAGGTTAAAGATATCGTCAAGATTGAGGGTAGGGAACTGAATCCGCAGGAGGTTCACAAAATCGCGTTGCTGGCGCCACACGCATGCATCAACATTATTCGTGATTACAAAGTGGTGCGGAAGCAGGAGGTTAAGCTTCCGAAAGTGATTGACGACATTATTAAGTGTACCAATCCTGCGTGCATAAGCAACAGCAACGAACCTGTGAAGGCCAAGTTCTACGTTGACTGTGATGAGCCGCTGTTGCTGAAATGCCATTACTGTGGCAATATTGTTGAGAAGAAGGATGTGCTTCTGCAGTTTTAGGCGCTCGTCGGCTATCCGGAACCTGAAATAACGCTTATATCGTAAGATATACTATTCTGTAGTGTGATATGTCACAACAAAGACATATCGTACACCTGCACAACACAAATACAAATGGCGAAAAACATGCTCGAACTAATTGCAGTCACGATATGGACATGCTTCGTAATCTACATAACATGGTATTTCACGAAGGCAAAACACGAAGCCCCCATAACCTCCCATGACGCCAGAATCCTTTGGAAAATCCACAAGCAGAACATAAGTTGCGGTGCAAGAAGATGGCGAGAAGTGAGGCACCGAGGCAAAGTCGTCGGCTTTGAATGCGAGTGCGGATACAAGCACATCCAGAAACGTCCACTAGTCGCCGGTTTGCCCGCCCCTCACACAGGTGCGCAGATCGAACTGACCGGCAAAATCGGTATCTTGCGCAGATCAGCCGAAGTTCAGCGAGAATAAACGCTGCAAGCGAGGCTGACTAGCCATTTGGTGTCTAAGCCAACGGCTTTTCTTGACGGTGACTTTTGTAGCCGGCATGGTCACTTCGTGTCTCTCTTGACCTTGGTTCTCATCTGTGTTGGTCGAGCGTCTGAAGGCTTCTGCAATCTTCTCCTGCAGAATGTTTGAACAGCACGGGAGTTTCGTATATCTTTCCTGTTCTTCAGCGCAATATCACTTCGCGGGGTGGAACGATTTCTGCATGTGTCAGTTGTTTTGCTGATGCGGATTCCGAAGTAGGCATCTGTGTTAAATATTGAAGGTGAGGAGCCTTTGTTTTGGTTGCCGTGTTGAGAGTCGCTAGTTGAGGATAGTGAGGTTGATGGATGCTAGAGTGGCTGATGACGTACTGGCTGCTGACAAACGGATAAGATACGTTGGCGTTTTGAGTGGTGACCTTAAGACCGTTGCGTCTAAAACTAGGGAAGATGTGAAGCTGACGGCTGAGAAAGAGTATGTCGACGATTTGCTCGTCAACTTGGCTGCTCCCGTGATCCTTGGAGCCTTGTCCAGATTCACGAACAAATGTGGAAAGCTCATTTGTGCAGGGGTTAGATTTGATAAGATAACCCTGCTGTTCTTTAGGATAGACGAAATGTACGTGGTGGCGAGCACTGAACCTGGACCACCATATATAACAATGCAGAGAATAGAAGAGAAATTCCGAATCTAGCCAACTTCTCTCTAGTCAATGTGGCCACGCCGCGTCATCGTTGGCATGTTTATCGGTTTTCCTTTTTCCAATTGAAGGGATGTAGGCGCGGCGGCGCTTTTGCCCGGTAGTCTGACCATCCACCTGTTGGATTTGGACTACTGTACCTTGAGTTTGTTCTCTTCTTTGTTTATGATGGATTCGAGTATTTCTGAAAGTTTGAGTTTTTGAGTTTTGCAGCCCTTCGTGAACAATTTCACGAATTCTTCTGTGGTGCAGCTCATTCCATATTTGACGCTCAGGTAGGTGCCTACTAGATTGATGGTGGCTTCGGCGCCTGCGCCTAAGAGCTCTGCAAGTCCTCCGTAGAATGCTTGGGGATTTTCTATGAGTATCTCGTAGGGGTCTTTGCCGAATTTCTGTTTCAGGTGGAAGGCCACTATAATATGGAATGTTGAACCGAGGCTCGACGCGGTTGCTTCTTCAAAAACATTGCGTGCAATCTTGGGCAACAGAAGCTTTCTCTCATTCATTGGCAACGACGTTCCCATCGATGTATTTGGCCATGTCTATAGTGGTATACGTGGTTTCAAGCGCTCGCTTGCTCAATGGAACTAGAGAAGACAGGAAACCTTCAAACCCGTCAGGCACTTTCTGATCGGTTTTCGCTTTGAAAACTAAGATACCGTAGATCCGTCCCAAATTTGTCAGCTCCTCAAACCCCGACAAGTCAACAACAATGGCTACGTTAGGGTTCACATCCACTTTTTTAGCCAACAACGCAATAATATCACTCTTGTCACCGCTCACCGAAACGTCGAAAACAAGACGCATCTGCTCCTTCTCCGCCACAATGTCAAACGTCGACTGAACACCCGAAATCCCAGTTAAAGAAGCACGTAGCCTAACCTTGAAACCGCCGTCTGCCAGCAACTTTCGAACGTTGTCAAGAACAGGCAGATCTTTACTGAATTCTTTCACCGTAGCGTCACTAACCGTGTAAGCCAGCACCTTGACGTACTTGGCCTCGTGATAAGTGGAAAGCTCCCCGCATCTTATGCAGACGTGAACAACCTCAGGCCTGTCAAAACGATGACTACACTTCTCACATAGGTAGAAATTCCCAATCACCCGGCTGTGCGAACCCGCAACGCTGAGACTCGTTTGGCATCTCGGGCAAACCAAATCATGATCCTTG
>CAYGYI010000108.1:0-5940 GCA_964354055.1 uncultured Candidatus Bathyarchaeia archaeon
ACTTCCGAAATGTCCTTGCTGCCTGCCTTTATCTTCTTCTCAACCTGATCGGCGACATCGTGCGCCTGTTTGACAGTCATGTTTGCGCTTACTTCCAGATGAAGGTCAACGCACAGTTTGTCGTCGATTCTTTGGATGTGAATATTGTGGACACCTCTTGAGCCAGGCGTTCCTTCGGCTGTTTCTTTCACTAGTTTCCAGATGCTTTCTCGTCCATCCTCAACTGGCTCGGTGTTGACTGTGACTCTTGCATCAGGAAATTTCAGAATTACTTCTCTTTCAACGTCGTGTGAGATTTTATGCGCGTCTTCCCAGCTGAGGTTACTGTCAAGCAGTAGGTGCATGGCTACGTCGATTCTTTTGCCACTTACGCGCACATCCAGTTGGCGAACGCCTTTGACTGCTTTTATCGTTCCAACTTTTCTTTTGATCGTTTCCTCGATTTCTTCTTCTGAGCGTTCGACAAGGGGAATTGGCAAGAGCGATGCCTCACTTACATTTGAGCCTTCAAAATATATATGTGTGCAAGACTGCCGTCAAACGCATTAAGCCGCTTCAGCGTAGGTTGAGCAGACATCTGAGAGTGAGGTATATATTTCTGTTCGTACACGCTAAGAATCTGAGCATTCTGTGGGGATTTATGGTAATGTGTGAAGACCAGAAGCAAGAGCCACAAACTGACGCAAAGCCCGATGATCTGAGCTGCGCCTTGGACGAGGAGAAAAAGCGCTCGGAGGAGTATTTTACTCGACTGAAGTATGCCCAGGCAGATTTTGAGAATCTGAAAAAGAGATCAGACAAACAGCTTGAAGACGCAAGGAAGTACGGCAATGAACGTCTAATTATCGAGTTGTTGAGCATTGTTGACGAGTTAGAGATGGCCGTCAAATCTGGTCATTCATCTGAAAACGCAGAGGTCGTCGTCCAAGGTGTTGAAATGACGCTGAAAAAGCTGAAGAAGATACTTGAAAATGAGGGAGTCTCACCCATAGAATGCCTAGGCAAGCTTTTCGATCCCTCCAAACACAACGCCGTGGCAAGGATAGAGAAGAACGAAGAGAAGGATTACACGGTGGTCGAAGAAGTAAGGAAGGGGTATACCATGGGGGAAAAAGTGATTAGACCGAGCATCGTAAAGATATCCGTTAAACCTTCGTCAAAGTCACAGAAAGGAGCGTGTTTAGATGAGTAGTATCAAACCAGGCGAAAAAGTGATTGGAATCGATTTGGGAACCACGAATTCGGCAGCAGCCATATTCGAGGGCGGGCGCGCCACGGTGATTCCGAGTGCGGAAGGCCCAACGATGGCTGGAAAAATGTTTCCTTCAGTGGTTGCCTTCACGAAAGACGGGCAACTGCTGATAGGTGAGTCTGCAAAGCGGCAGGCAACCGCCAACCCTGAAGGCACGGTATATGAGATCAAGAGGAAGATGGGGACCGACTACAAGGTGACTATCGCAGGCAAAGAATACACTCCGCAGCAGATATCTGCGTTCATTTTGCAGAAGATAAAGAAGGACGCTGAAACCTTCTTGGCCTCATCGATAAGAAAGGCCGTCATTACTGTCCCAGCTCACTTCAACGATAACCAGCGTCAAGCCACGAAGGACGCAGGCGAAATAGCAGGCTTTGAAGTCATGAGAATAATAAACGAGCCCACGGCCGCCTGCCTAGCCTATGGCGTCGACAAACTTGAAAAAGAAATGAAAATCCTTGTCTTCAGCTTCGGTGGAGGCACCCATGACGTGACGGTGATGGACTTCGGTAAAGGAGTCTTCCAAGTGCTGTCAACTAGCGGCGACACGCAAATCGGTGGCACTGACTTGGACAAAGCGGTTGTTGATTTTCTGCTTGAGGAGTTAAAGAGGCAGACTGGTGTTGATTTGAGCGGCGATAGGACGGCCATGTCAAGGCTGAAAGAAGCCGCTGAAAAAGCCAAGATAGAGCTGTCGACGCTATTGTCGACTGATATTGATCTGCCCTTTATTTATTCAGACGCCTCAGGCCCCAAGCATCTGCATTTGACGCTGACCAGAACCAAACTCGAAGCGCTGGCACAGCCCATAGTCCAGAAGACAGAAAGAACTATGGTGAGAGCCCTTGAAGACGCGAAGCTGGCGCCGAAGGATATTGACAAGATCATACTTATCGGCGGTATGACTAGGATGCCTTACGTGCAACGTTTTGTAGAGCAGATCATGGGAAAGCCTGCGGAGAGAGGTGTGGACCCGATGGAGTGTGTTGCCATCGGCGCCGCCATACAGGCCGCTGTTATAACAGGCGAAGTGAAAGATTTATTGCTGCTCGACGTTACGCCACTGTCACTTGGCGTCGAGACGCTCGGCCACGTGTTCACAAGAATCATCGACAAAAACACCACCATACCGACGAAAAGAAGTCAAGTCTTCACCACCGCAGTCGACTTCCAAACCGCAGTCACGATTCATGTGTTGCAGGGCGAGCGGGCAATGGCAACGGATAACGTTTCTCTTGGCATGTTTAACTTGGAGAACATACCGCCTGCGCCGAGAGGCATGCCTCAAGTCGAAGTAACCTTCGACATCGACGCCAACGGCATCATGAACGTTACCGCTAAGGACTTGGGCACTGGTAAGGAGGCGAGAATCACTATCACGGCTTCTACGAAGCTTTCGAAGGATGAGAAGGAGAGGATGGTGAAGGAGGCTGAACAGTTTGCGGATCAAGACAAAAAGAAGCGCGAAGAAGCTGAACTCAGAAACAACGCTGACGGCCTCATATACACTGCGGAGAAAACTAAGACGGACTTGGCAGGCAAACTCACGCAAGACCAAACAGGCAAAATAGACACTGCGGTCACTGCTTTGAAAGATGCTGTTGCCAGCAATGATTTAGATAAGATAAAGGCCAAGTCTGACGAACTTACGAAGGTGCTTCAAGAAGTGGGCACGGCGATCTATCAGCAGGCTGCGGCCGAGTACGCTAAGCAGAAAGGCCAAGCTGGTCCAGAAGGTCAAGCATCTGGCGGGCAGCCGCCGCCCTCAGGCAGCGACGACAAGGTTGTTGATTCAGAGGATTATAAGGTGAAGTAGCCGAAACAGCCTTTAGAACGATCTAGCGCATCTGTTGTCTGACGGTAGAGGACATGGCGAACAAGCGAGATTACTACGAGGTTCTCGGCATTTCAAAGACTGCCTCTAAGGACGAAATCAAAGACGCCTACCGCAAGCTCGCCATGCAGTACCATCCTGACAGGAACAAGGCTCCTGATGCAGAGGAGAAGTTCAAGGAAATCTCTGAAGCCTATGCCGCGCTTTCGGACGACGAGAAACGCAAACAATATGACATGCTCGGCCACGCAGGTTTCGATCAACGCTATACTAGAGAGGACATATTCAGAGGCGCCGACTTCGAATCCATACTGAGAGACATGGGTTTCGGCTTCGGCAGCATTTTCAACTTCTTTTTCGGCGACCGAGACTTCGGCGACAGAACACCTTTGGGCCGAGACCTCGTCTACGACCTTGAGATCACGCTTGAAGAAGTAGCAAAAGGCGCAGAAAAGGAGATAGAGATTCCTAGAACTGAAAAATGCGACGTCTGCGGTGGCAGTGGTTCCGCACAAGGCACTTCGCCTCGAGTCTGCCCAAAATGCGGCGGTACAGGCAAGATTCAGGAAGTAAACAGGAGCGGCTTCGGCATGTTCGTGCGTGTTATGCCTTGCCCGACCTGCAATGGGAGAGGCAGGATCATAGATTCACCCTGCAGAAAGTGCAGAGGCAGCGGCTTGGTGGAAAGAGATCGGCGGATTACAGTTAGGGTGCCAGCAGGCATAGATGACGGGTTTCAGCTGAGGCTGCACGGCGAGGGAGAAACACCACCGAATGGAGGACAGCCCGGAGACCTGTACGTGCTGATACATCTGCTGCCACACAAGTACTTCAGGCGAGATGAAGACGACCTTCTATACAATCTGACTATAGGCTTTCCGCAGGCAGCCCTAGGCACGGAAGTTCAGGTGCCCACGCTCGACGGAAACACTACTGCAAAAATCCGCGCGGGAACACAGCCTGGCGAGATCATTAGACTGAGAGGCAAAGGCATGCCCAGATTCAGAGGCTACGGCAACGGCGACCTGCTAGTGCACGTTGACATTTCAGTTCCAGAAAAGCTGACGCAACAGCAGAGAACTCTTTTAGAGGCGCTAGCCAAAGAGTTCGACCAGAACGTTCAGCCGAAAGGCCGTAGACTAAGACTCTAGAAAGTGCTTCTGACTGACACTGTTAGCTCATTCGTCTAGGCTCGAATGCGGCAGTGCAAGCTCGGCAAAGATAACGTTGAGTTTCCTTTGAAATTCATCTAAGCCCTCTTCAATTTCTGTTATTTGGTTTGCCTTTTGCATCAGAAGAATACTGTGGCGAAGGGTAAACCGTGGACCAGGGAAGAGGAAAAAGCAGTTGTGAAACCTTGTTGAGACCCGCCATTTTTCGCAGATGATTGCGAAAAAAAGATGGACAAAACGCGAGATTCGACCATCAAAAAGATGGAACGTTCGGGATTAAACGACGACGGCGTAAGGAAACCTGCGTCGTCGTCATATCTCAGCTTGGCAGAAGAACCTCCGAATATGGAAGAGGCCTTACAGACGGCTTTCAATCCCCATCATTGAACTATCTTCTGCATTCCTAGCTTTTTCCACCAAAACAGGAACCGCCAAAGCATTCAAAACAATCAGAACCTCTGAAAAACTCGTGACAAACTAGCTAACATCATCCTTCTGACTTAAAACATATATCCTCGAATTCGTTGAGTAAATCAAAGGTTATACTCGCAAACAGGAGGATGAGGCTGAAAAAATGTCTTACTGCAAAAGCTGTGGTGGCAGGCTGCCTGAAGATGCACAGTTCTGTCCCTCATGCGGCGCTCCCATAAACGTGTCCACCGCGAAGACTATGGAAACACATCAAATCTTCAAGGTCACAGACAAGCCTAGAGTGATCGTCACCAACACTGCTCCAGGCCTGATCGAGGTCAAATCCGGTCCAGAAGGTGAAGTCGTCGTTGACATGGACCTTAAGGAGCGCGAGCAATTAAGCTGGAACATCGTGCAAACAGGCGACGTTTTGACTGTTACTTGCCGCCCGAAGGTCAATCTCTTCTTCGGCTGGCCTATGTATGTTTTCCAAGGAGGACCAAAAGCAGATATCTTCATCACGTTACCTGCAGAATCAGATGTGAACCTGGAAAACCGTCTTGACCGAATCGAAGTCACAGGCGTGAAAGGCAACATTGTGGCAGAATCCTCAACCGGAAAGATTGACATACACAACTGCGAAGGCACAATTAGAGCCGAAACCAAAACTGGACTCATTAACATGGACAACACCAGCGGCACGGTTCAGGCCCGCAACATCACTGGCCCAATAAGGTTCAACGGCGTTCTGCCCGAGGGTGAGAACTGGTTCAGAACAAAAACTGGCGACATTGAGGTTATACTGCAGGACAAGTCGAACTTGACTGTTGAAGCCTCCACCAGATTAGGGCGAATCACAAGCACTCCCGAGCTAATTGATGCCCGCTACGACCGTGGCCTCTATACGGGACGCGTCGGTGCTGGAACAGGAAAGCTGGTTCTTGAAACGAAAACAGGAAGCATAGTTATCCGTCAATAGCAAGGCCCAGGATTATTGACGGATTGGACGCTCTGCTGCACTAGACCATCTTGGCTTTTCCTGCGTGTTTGTCGCGGAGCTTCCTCTTTCGTGGAATGGTTATCTGAAGCACGCCGTTTCTGTACATCGATGATAGGGCATCCGCTGCCACGGGTGTCTTCGGCAGTTCTATGATTTTGTAGAAGTTGCGTGCCTTGATCTCCAGTTGACCTTCCTTGACATCCAGTTTTATGTCGTTTTCTTCTTCTCCAGGTAGCTCCACAAATATCTTGACGGCGTCTTCGTCTTC
>CAYGYI010000109.1:0-5823 GCA_964354055.1 uncultured Candidatus Bathyarchaeia archaeon
CACCTGCAGCATAGTAGTCAGGCATTGAGGACACGAGAATTATCCTGTGGTTCTGCAACACCTTCAGCAAGTAGTACGCCTTATGCCCGCCCAGCACGAAGTTGCGTCTCACCTCACGCTCAACCGTCTTCAAATCACTATACTTCTCCATCCAATCGTAGAAAACCTGATTTCCGTGGCCCTCGGAACACTCTGCTACCAAGATTATCACGCCGCCACGTTTGACCACGTCAAGCGCGTTGTCCACAGCCTTGTATGCTTGGAAAAGGTTAACGTCTGCCGGGTATCCGCCTGAGCTGACTACCACGATGTCTGCTCTGCGGTCCACCGTCACGCGGTACATCTCATCCACCAGCTTCACACCCTCTACAAAGGCCTGCTCCAAATCACCGGCAAAGGCCTTAACGATCTCCCCTCTCTCGTTGACCACCACGTTAAGGATGAAGTCAACCTTCGCAAGCCTCGCGGCTTCCATCATGTCCTCATGAACAGGATTCCCCTCTAAAACACCCGTACGAGCATTAGCATCCAACAACATCGCGTGATTATGCTTAACCGTCTCCTCACCTGAAACCGCAGGCAACACACTCTTCCTGCCGCCACCGTAGCCCGCGAAATAGTGGAGACACACGTCGCCAAGCAACACACGCACGTCAGCCTCGACGAAAACACGGTTCAAATAAACCTTCGTTCCATGCTTCTGAGTCTGGCCAACGTAAACCAGATCCTGTGCCCTGCAGTCGTGGCTGACAGACTTGACGCGATTGAAAGTCGCCTCGCCCAGAAGGCGCACAGCTTCTTCCCGCGTGACCGCCCTGTGAATCCCGCAGCCAAAAATGACCGTTACGTTCTCGTCCTTGACGCCAGCGGCGTTCAGCTCCTCAAGCAGCGGCACTATCATCAGCTCAGTAGGCGAAGGCCTCGTCGCATCATCCACCACGATGGCTACTCTGCTCTCAGGTCTGACGATCTCGCCAAGCCTCTTGCTGCCAATTGGCTCAGCTAAGGCTCTACGAATTTCCCCGACAACATCAGTTAAGCCAGCCCTCTCCCTAGGCTCAACAGAACCCAAGTAACTCCTCGTCGGAACCCTCGCGCAAACCTCACTGCGACCATAAGGCAACCATGCATCAACCATAGTATCGTTCACCTAAAGCTAAACGTAGAAACCATCATTCTAATAATCTTTAGCCACACAACCCAGAAGAATAAGCCACTTAGAATACGAGATCCAGAATGTCGCTGAACGTTGAGATTCATCCATTTGTCGGGAGATTAATCAGGTCGATTCAAGATATAAGTCGCCAAAAAAAGATGGGAGTTGGTTCGGTTTTGCCTGCTCGCATTATACGGAGCCTGGAGGCCCTATGTCTGCTTCTGCTGTTTCGCCGTTTACAACTACTGTTGTTCTAGCATGCCATATTTGGTTGTAGATGCCTGAGTTGTAGGTATATATTCCAGTGAAAGTGACGCTTACGTCGTAGAGTACCGAGTTGTTTTTGGCCCAGCCTATGAATCTTGCTGATCCTGAAAGCGATGATGGATGTGACTTGACGATGTGTTGCACTGTATAGTACGGGTTTGTAAGGCGCGTCCAGCTTCCTCTAACGATTGCTTCTGCATATCCATTAGGCAAACTGATTTGGTCATCTTCGTCTTGGTTTGGGTACGCCTTCACGCTGCGATGATGCCTACAAGGCTGATCATTGAGATCAGGAAGGCTATTCCTATTAGATATGTTGCTTTCTTCATTTTTCTCCCTCTCGGGTGAAACCACTAATTGGCGTATTAGACATTTAAAATTTGGCAACATTATGTTGTGCAAAACGGATGCTGACGCGTGTGCCCCTACACAAATTATTGATTCAACCATGACAAATCCTGCATGGTCTATTTTAATGGCTAACCTTTGACACTTCCATGAGTTTTACAAGAAGTTGACTATACCTCACGGTTTGACAAGACAATGCGAATGCGTTTTGATCGTTCTTTGGCACAAGTTCTTTAAAACCGAAGCACTGTAATTAGCGTGTGTGAGGTCTTGTTATGTCGATAGCGGAGACTCCTGAGAGGAACGAGATTCTGTTTTCATGGTTTAATCGCTATGCCGGGATAACCTTAAAGACGCCATCGAAAACTCTAGTGATAGATCCAGTTGATGTCAAGTCTCGGAGCTTCCCGAACGCGGATGCTGTGTTGGTAACGCATGAACATTATGACCATCTGGATCAGACTTTGGTTTCGGAGATTCACAAGGCCACCGGCTGCATTGTAATCGCTGACTCAACATCGGCTAGGAAGCTGCGAAACATGGTTCCAATGGAGAAGCTTACAGAAGTCAAAGTAGGCTCGGAGGTGAAGCTTGGCGCTGTCACGATCAAGGCTGAGAAAAGCAACCATCCTCCTGCGTCTTCGCCAGTCTCGTTCATAGTTACAAGCGAGGACGGCGTGAAGATCTTTCACACTTCAGACAGCCTCCCCTATCCGGAGATGGCCACCGTACACGAAAAAGAAAAGCTTGACGTGGTGTTCTGCGCTATTGGCGTTGCGCCGGGAGCCTCGCCTGAGAAAGGTGTAGAAATTGCGTTTCTGACAAAGCCGAAGGTGGCCGTGCCTTACCATACTGGCTCACCTGCGGATCAGAAGAGGTTTGCTGAGCTTCTTGGCAAGGAGCTGCCCAAGGCAGTGTGTCTTATACCTGAGGTGGGCAAGATATACCAAGTCTCTAAGAGGAGTTGAAATCTTGCCAAACCAGTCAGTTGAGCTTGAAACCTGCAAAGTCTTGAACAAGATAGGTGCCCTCCAGTTCGGAGCCTTCAAACTTACAAGCGGAAAGATCAGCCCATACTACATTGACCTGCGCATAGTGCCCAGCTTCCCAGACGCCTTCCAGAAAATCACCGACCTCTACGTAGACTTCATAAAGAAAGAAATAGGCGTGAAAAACTTTGAACGCATAGCAGGCATACCGATTGCAGGCATACCGTTCACTTCACTGATTGCCTACAGCTTGAAGAAACCGTTCCTGTACATACGAAAAGGTGTGCGCCGCCACGGCAGACAACGCAGAATCGAAGGAATTCTCGCACCTGGCGACCGTGTTCTGCTCGTGGATGACCTGGTAACTACTGGGCTGTCTCTGATAAAGGCGGCAAAAGCCGTGACGGCCGAGGGCGGAGTCGTGACCGACGCAGTCGCGGTTCTGGACAGACAAGAAGGTGGCAGGGAGAACCTAGCCAAGGCAGGCGTGAAGCTTCACGCGCTCCTCAACATCAGCCAAGTGGCCAACAGCCTCTACGAAACTGGAACACTAGACAAGGACCAGTTGAAAACGATTCTGAAACAGGTCAAAAAGAAATGAGAATAGGCTGGCTGCGACTACTCGTAGAAGATTAGCTCTTTCTCCTCAAGTATTCCGTGAAGCTTGTACACGGCGTCGTACACATCTTGTTCTTTCTTCGCTCCTGTGCAAACGAGTTTCCCGCTGGCAAAAAGCAAGATCACGACTTTGGGCTCGTCCATCCTGTAGATGAGACCTGGAAACTGCTCAGGTTCATACATTGTCTTGCCAAGTGTGTACGCTGCTTTCTCCAAGTCAATCATGCCGCCCAAGCTTGCAGAGGCAACTATGTTCTGAATTTTCAGCTCCGGCTTGCTGATGATTATGATTTCGCCTTTCTTCAACTCCTTGATAACCTTCATGACTGCCCTGCGCGCTTCCTTCTCGGATTTTGCGCCTGTGCACACCATCTTGCCTGAGTTAAAAATCAACGTGGCCGTCTTAGGCCTCTTGAGCCTGAAAACAAGGCCTGGAAACTGCTCGGGACGATACTCCACACCCGGATAACCTTTGACAACAGCGTTCAGATCGACCTTCTGGCTCAAACTGGCGGAGGCAACAACGTTTTGAATGGTTATTATGGCTGTGGTCTTAGGCATCAAACTCACTTCTCATAGTCAAGTGTTTAAATACCCTTTATAAAGCCTTGGTTTCACCTTCGCCTTTCGCAGGCTCCTGCTCAAGGTTAGGGCCGCGCCTACGCTTGGCGACCTCTGGATAGACTAGCTCCGCTACCACCAGAAGCACGATAACTAGAGCTATCATATACAACCCGTAGCGTGTATGTGTGAAAAGAGCAATGTGCCCCAACCACGGAATCCTCATAACGACTTTGCCAACGAGGTCTTTGCCGACTACTACGTTCGGGTCTGGACCTGAATTGCCGTCGCCTTTTGTCTGCAGTTCGAGCTGGATGGAATCAAGCTCGTCAAATCTGAGTGTGCCTTGTATGTCTGCATTTCCTACAAGCCGTATGCTGCCTATTGCGTTCCACCCTTTCGGAGATCCGATGCTGGCAAACTTCGTCCGGCCCCATTCAAACTTCTTCCAGCCGCTGAAATCGTCTGCCAATTGAACGAAATAACCATTGGTTCTGTTAGCATACTTTTCAGTCCAGAATTCAAGTCTTATGGTGCTCGATGTATTGGCTCCCCAGATCCATATTCTGACCAAATCCTCTTTCGAGAAATCGTGATCATTGACAAAATCATGGTATGTGTCCAGCGTCTCGAGATGCAGGTCCACCTGATAGGAGTCTTGCCCGCTCGTTTTCTCGACAGTGTCGTCGCTTCCTGTCCCTGAGGCTGAAACCCAGAACGTCGATCCTGCATCGTTGAATATCGTATGAACCTTCTCTGTTCTCTTGATTGCTCTGTGTACTATCAAATCGTTGCTGGAGCTTGAATGGAAAACGATGATGTCGCCGTCAGGATACGGCGCAGCATGGATATCGTCGGGACTTGCTCCTTGTACGATTATCAAGTCGCCCACATGTAGCGTGTGCTCAAAAGGGTGGCTCCAGCCGTCGCAGTAGTCTCCTGGCAGCATGCACATACTGCCTGAAGCCACAGACAATGCAGGGTATTCTGAATGCAGAGCGAACTGTATGCCAAGCCAGAAAACAAGGACCAACAGTAGCAAGATTGCCACAGTGGCAATTAATTGCACGTACTCTTTCTTCCATGCTCGTTTAAGTTGGGATGTGGCCAATTTTTCGCCTTCAGTTATAACCAAGCGTTTGTGTTCAATAATGCTTCGATGTTTTAAAACTTACTGTTTCGGATGGAGATGAAAAATAGGGGGAGGGAGGAGACAGGCTTTGCGAGTTGTGTCTTCTCCATCCTGTTCTGTTTCGGCTTTGACTTTTCTGTGTGTCGCGTTAGGTCGTCAGCGTTCTGGCTGCTTAGATCTTCTTCTTGCTCAGGACTTCGCGGAAGGCCTTCTTGCATTTTGGACAGTCAAAGAGGCCGATTTCAAGCTGGATTCTCTTTCCAGCCTTGTCTGGACGGCCAGCCATAGTCCATTTCTTCTTTGGACTAGCAACTGTCGTTCCACACTTTGGACATTTTGCCATTTAACTTCCTCCAATATACACGGTATCCATGGTGTCTAACGATGGTGGATAAATAATTTTCCATTGTTTTCGAATAGAAAATCGGAAGCTGAACATGAGGTTTAGACATTTTTAATGCAAAGCTTCATGATGGTTTTTCGGCAACCTTTATGTTGGCATCATAAAAACGTGTACATGGCCTGCCAAAGGAGGCCATGGAAGCCTTCTAACCACGTTTTTCAAGTCAACATGACCATCAAAATCAACATACCATAGCCTCTAAACCAGTGATCGGATGACCATTTGCAGGTGAAAATGCCATGGATCATGCTTATGGGGCGCTTTCCATGACATGTTTGATTAAAAACCAAGTAATCATACTGGCATAGATTGAGGCTTAAAGGTAAAAATCATCAAGCAGGAAAAGAGT
>CAYGYI010000110.1:0-5822 GCA_964354055.1 uncultured Candidatus Bathyarchaeia archaeon
GGTGACAATTCTTCCGCCTGTGGCCTTCGCCAGCTTCTCCATATCAGACTCCTTAACCCTGCGCGCGGTGAGTATCCCCTCTTTGGCGAGGAAGTGCTGCGTCATGTCGTCGATGCCTTTCTGGCAGAACACCACGTTTGCCTTTGCAGCCTTGATCTTGTCCACCATCTCCTTGAGCATCTTCGTCTCTTGGTCCAGGAAAGCCTGCATCTGTTGTGGGTCCTTGATTCTGATTTCGGCGCTGATCTCGGTCTTCTCAATCTCCAGTGCAGCGTCAAGTAGCGCGATCTTTGCGTCTTCTATTTTCTTGGGCATGCCTGGGTGGACGACTTCTTTGTCGATGATTATGCCTCTGACGAGCTGTGATTCAAGTAGGCTTTTGCCTGTTTTCTTGATGAGTTGTATGTTGTCGATGTCGGCGATGGTGCGGTCTCCGCGTTTTTCGACGATTTGCATGACTGAGTCTATGGCGATTTCGGCGAGGGTGTCTTTGGCTCCGCCCACGGCCTTGCTGCCCATCGAGGTCAACGCCACTTTTCGTAGCGTTACGCGGTCGGTGATGTCTACGGTTTGGGCGATTTTGCCTATGGTTTCGATGGCCTTCTGTGCTGCCTTTCGGTAACCGCTCACGATTATGGTTGGATGGATGTTTTGTTCCAGAAGTTCCTCGGCTTTTCTGAGCAGTTCACCTGCGAGCACGACGGCAGTTGTGGTTCCGTCGCCTACCATGTTGTCCTGTGTCTTGGCGATTTCCACCATCATCTTCGCTGCAGGGTGCTCAACTTCGATTTCGTTGAGGATGGCAGCGCCGTCGTTGGTTATGGTTATGTCGCCGAGGCCGTCGATAAGCATCTTGTCCATTCCACGCGGTCCCAACGTAGTCTTCAGGACTTCGCCTATCACGCGTGCGGCCATGATGTTGTTTTTCTGCGCCTCTTTGCCTCTGTTTCGTGTCGTTCCTTCTTTGAGGATTAGAACCGGTTGCCCGGTTGCTGTCGTAGTCAAGTAAGCCATACAATTCCTCCATTCCTAGTTAGAATCTTAATTCTAAGTAACCAAAAAACAGCCAAAATATAAACTTTTAGCCCAGCTTCACGAGAAACCGCAACAATGGCAGCAACAGTTTAAATCCTGCCCATGCGACCACTCAATAGTAGGGGTGCCCCTGACGTTGCAGGTTTCAGTGCGCTTCTTCACCACGCTCAGAGAGATAACAGGCAAAAGAGAACAAACCCTCACATTCGCAAGCAAGGCGGCAACAGTAGGCGCAATCCTCAAAATGCTGGCCACAGAATATGGCAAAGACCTCACAGAATACGTCTACGACACCAAAACAGGCGAACTCAAAAGCTTCCTACAATTCCTAATAAACGGTCGAAGCATAACCACACCAAACCTGTTGGAAGCCAAACTCGAAGACGGCGACGTACTTGCCATAATACCGCCGGTAGGTGGCGGTTAACCACCAGTCACATACTATCAGGCAAGGAGTTCTTTCAGCAAGTTTTTTATTCACTACCTAAGAACTGATATTTGGTGTCTAGTATGGGTAATTTGTGGCTTGGAGCTATCGTGGGGTTTGTGGTTACGGTGGTTTTGGGTTGGTGGTTTCCGTTGGTTTCCCATTTCGTAGGTGGTTTAGTGGCGGCGTTGATCGCTAGAGGAGGCGCCGGCAGAGGTGCGTTCGCAGGCTTCCTTTCCAGCCTGTTCGGCGGCATAGTCCTCATTGTTCTAGCAGTTATAGCTGGGGCAGCCACAGGAGGCGTGCTAGGCGGAGGCGCAGCAGGCCTGTTCGGAGCTCTCTTCGGCGGACTGCTAGGCGCAATCGTCGGGCTAGTGCTCGCAATCGTCGTCAACATCATAGGCATCATAGCCGCAGTCATAGGCGGCGCAATCGGCGGAGCCATAGCCAGATAAGCCTGACCTCCAACACGCTTTTCTACTTCAATGCCGGTTCCGGATTAGTGACGCTATGAGTTCTCAAAGAAACCTCTTTTACTTGAGCCGAGCCGACGTGGAAAGACTGAACGTCCCGATAGACGAAGTCATTCGCACTGTTGAATCGGCCTTTATGGAAAAAGCGCTAGGCGAAACCGAAGCGCCACCTAAGCCTGGCATCCACCCGCAGCAGGACGCGTTTATCCACGCTATGCCTGCCTATTTGCCGAATATCAAAACAGCTGGCATGAAATGGGTCAGCGGCTTTCCAGAGAACCCGAAACGTGGTTTGCCCTACATTTCAGGCCTGTTAGTTCTGAACGACACCGAAACAGGCTTCCCCGTATGCGTCATGGACTGCACATGGATAACTGCAAAGCGCACGGGAGCCGCCACTGCTGTCGCAGCCAAATATCTTGCGAGAGAAGACTCCAAAGTGCTGGGGGTTCTGGGCTGTGGCGTTCAGGGCAGAAGCAACCTCGAAGCGTTGGTCGTCGTCTGCAGAGAACTGGAAGAGGTCAGAGCCTATGACGTCAGCAAACAGAACCTAGACAAATACGTTGAAGAAATGAGTGCTCGACACAGATTGAAGATGATTGCTGTAGCTTCGCCTAGGAAGGCCGTTGAAGACTGTGACATCGTGGTTTCGGCTGGTCCAATACTGAAGCACCCTGCGCCTGTTATCGAGGTATCATGGTTCAAGGACGGAGCGTTCGCCTGCCCACTTGACTTCGACTCGTACTGGAAACCCGAGGCCATGCACAGCATGCACAAGTTCGTCACCGATGACCGCGAGCAACTGACCTATTACAGGGCGCAAGGCTACTTCGCCGACATACCAAACGTCTACGCAGACCTAGCCGAAATCGTAAGCCGCAAGAAAGTGGGACGCGAGACATCTGAAGAGCGCATCATGTCTATGAACCTGGGCCTAGCAATAGAAGATATGGCCACGGCGATGCTGGTCTACGAAAAAGCGAAAAAGACAGGAGTAGGCACCAAGCTTCCGCTCTAGACTGTCATGCTCCCCAGAAGGGTACTCTCTTTCGCATCAGCTCAACATATTCGTTGAGCGCGTCTTGTTCGTCTGCGGTCAGTCTGTCTGTGAAGGTGGATAGCAGCACTTTCGCGTGAGGTTCTGGGATTTTGACGTAGAGCGTGTCTTTCTCGAAGACATGTCTGCCTACCATGGGTTTTTCCATAGATATGGCTATCTGCATGCCTTTCGCGGCTTCAGATACCGCTTTGCCCTTATCCTGAATCTGCTGAATCTCGCCTACCTCGGAGCCGTCCTCGGCCCTGATCAGCGCGCACTTGGGCTTGATTTTGCCTGCCAGCACTTCCACGCCGAAAATGGCTGGTTTTGCCCTTCGGAAGACATAGCCTGCCATGACATGGAGTTTGCCAGGCGTGATGAGTTTGGCGTAGTCCTGCTGCAGTTCAGCCTCCCTCAGTCCCCGAGACCACGAGAGGTAGTTGTCAATGACGTGGTAGATGATCTTCTCAAGAAAGATCTTCACCTTTCTGGTTTCGGCTTCCTGTTCAGCGTCTGGAAGTATTTTGACGCCGAAGGCCAGAACTGCACCATACAGCGGCTCGTGTTCCTTCACCACCGAGGCCTCTATCACGTCTCGTTTTGAAACGTCGCCCACATCCGCCAATCTGATCGGCACCTCGTTCTGCTTCAGAATGGCTGCAATAGCTTCCAACGAGCCGAGCGTGTCCGTCTTCAAAACAACGCCGTCAGTGTCTGTGGCCACGCGTATCTTCTTGATTTCATCCGAGATCAGTTTCTCGAATTTCTTGGTTTCTTGGCCTTTTGGCACGGCATAGAGCGGCGCGCCTGCTAGAGCTCCTTCCAAATCAGGGGCCACGATTTTCACTCCTGCCGCCGCAGCAATCGAAGCCACCGAGGCAAACTTGTCTCTCGGGTCGCGAATCTCGTCCAGAGGCTTGGGAACGAGGATGGCTCGTATGCTGGTGACTATGGGCTTTTCCCTGCCTCCGACCACGATCATGTCGTCCTTCTGCAGGACTCCGTCATAAATGATTGTATTGAGCGTCAGTCCGAGGCCAGGTTCCTCTTTAACTTCAAGCACGGTGCCTTTTGCGGGACCTTCGGTGGTTTGAAGCCGTTTCTTCAAATACTGCTGCGTCAGGCCCACGAGAACCATGAGCAGGTCGGTGATGCCTTCGCCTGTCTTCGCGCTCGTAGGCACCAACGCCACCGTCTTCGTGAAATCCTTAATCCGATCGAAGCGATCCGTGTTTATGCTCAGCTTCGAAAAGCTGCCCATAATGTCGTATATTCTGTTGTCCAAGTCCTCCCTGACGTAGGGGTCCTGCTGCTGGTACACGCGCAGAAACGGCGTGTCCTCGAAGGATTTCCAGCCAGGTACGCGGTCAATCTTGTTCACAGCCACTAGAAACGGCGTCTTGCGCGCCCTGAGTATGTCCACACACTCGTAGGTCTGAGCCTCGAACCCGCGGAGCACATCGATGACGAGGATTGCGATGTCGGCGACGCTTCCGCCTCTTCGGCGGAGGTTTGCAAAGGACTCGTGGCCCGGCGTGTCCACGATCAAGAGACCGGGGATTTCAATTTCACCTTTGATCATCGAGAGCAGAGGCCCGACGAGCTGTTTGATGGTATCTACTGGGAAGAAGCTGGCGCCTATGTGTTGGGTTATGCCTCCTGCTTCTCGGGCCTGCACGCTTGTCTTGCGAACCTTATCCAAAAGTGAAGTCTTGCCAGTGTCCACGTGGCCCAGAACACACACAATCGGTTGACGAACAGGCATTCAGACACATTCCTCCAGACAGCGCAGGATAAGCCAGCACATCAATCACGTGTTTCAGAATTTATAAACTATGCCCTGCTGGACATGTCCTCACAACGTTTTTAAGCATGCCCCGCCGAGCGTGTTCCAAAGGATTAACACATATGCCTTACTGTTTGAAATGCGGAGCACAAATGAAAGACGATGACAAGTACTGCTACGCCTGTGGCGCCTCAGCAGCCAAAGTCATCAAGGAGGAATTCACCGTTTCAGCAAAAGATCTAGACCAGAAGATCAGAGAGCTACTTCATGAGGGAAACGTGACGCGTGTAATCGTGAAGGATGAAAGAGGCTCGGTTCTGCTTGAGATTCCGGTCACCATCGGTGTCATCGGCGCAGTGATCGCTCCGTGGCTTGCCGCCTTGGGCGTAATAGCTGCTTTAGTTACGAACTGCAGGATAGTCGTCGAAAGAAGAGAATAGAAGCCGGCAAGCGTCTATTCGGGCTTCGCGGTTATCAAGAAAAAGCCTATAACGCACAGTATTATGGCAAGCAGGCCGAAAAACCATGTGAAGGTTCCCAACGCCGACGTGCTTGTGAACGTGTAGTATGCGGATATTACGCCTACAGCAAACATTATCAGGCCGAAAAGCTTCTCTACAGTCGAAACCCCGAAACCGCCTTCCTCGCTCACAGCAACAACCATCCTCTTCCAGATGCGCTAACATAAAACATTGAGGGGCTATTTAAATTTCTCTTATTTCCTATTTGGTTTCTTCCAGTTTTGCTGGTAGGTATTCGTCTACGATGTATGTTAGTCCGTATCGGCTGAAGGCCTCTTGCTCCGCCTTGCGCTTGTTCTTCATAAACGTCTTGATCTCACGCTGCATCAGCTTGTCCTCCTTGTACCGCGGGTCCTTCTGCAACTCATACAGTCTCTTCATGTCCATCTCATCCAACGGATCAGTCGGCAGCTTGTAGTTCACGATGTCTGTGGCCCACACTCCGCTCCACTTCGCGTCAGGCGTCGTCAACTCGCGTAGATGTGCGGCGTTTGCTGAGCCTGATATGATGACCATGGCGATGTGCATTCCCCACGGGTCG